>CAXTKL010000010.1:30743-42333 GCA_964244825.1 uncultured Aestuariivirga sp. | reverse complement strand
AAAGCTGGAAAATTCCTCTTCCTCGCCAACGGCCGCGCCAAGGCCAATCAAACCACCGATGGCTTTGTTAAAATTTTAGCGGATGCTAAAACCGACCGCTTATTGGGCTGTCACATCGTGGGGCCGCAAGCTGGCGAACTCATCCATGAAGTGGCGGTTTTGATGGAATTCAGCGGTTCCGCTGAGGACTTGGCCCGCACCTGTCATGCCCACCCCACCCTGTCGGAGGCCGTGAAAGAGGCGGCCATGGCGGTTGCAGGCCGCGCCATCCATTCCTGAACTCGATAAAATTCGAAGCATTGACTTAAGCGGGTCGCAAGCCAGACCTGTTACAACCCATGTAAATAAGAATGAAGTGGGTGGTAAGAATGTCAAACAACCATGTGGACGTAATGGTCCTTGACGACGATGTGGACCTGTTGACCAGCGTTGCAGAACTGCTCGCGGACTCAGGCTACAAGGTCAAGGGCTTTGCCGATCCGGAGAGTGCCGTCGAATTCGCCGTTGACCGTTCCTTTACCGTCGGCCTGTTTGATTTCCGTCTGGGTTCCCTCAAGAATGGTCTGGATGTGGTGGAAACCATGCAGGCCATGGGGTCAAAGGCCAATTTCGTTCTGGTCACGGCTGATGTGGAACGCGCCACGCAACTCCGCGCCATGGGCCTCAAGGTTTTTGAATTCATGAGGAAACCTGTGCAGCCGCAAGAACTGCTGGACACGGTGGAACGTGCCATGGAACAGAGCCGCGCCAAGGCGGCCTAAAGCCCAGACGTTGGTTTTGGCCGCGATCCGTCCTGAAAGCGTGAAAACCGAAATGGTGTGGGGTCAACACAAGTTGGCGCACCGAGGATAATCTCTGCCATCAGCTTTCCAGCCCCCGGCCCCAGTCCAAAGCCATGGCCGGAAAATCCTGAAGCCAGAAACAGTCCCGGTATTTTTGCGACCTGGTCAATCACCGGGACGGTGTCAGGTGTGGCGTCAATCATGCCGGCCCAGCTTTCCGCGACCTGCATGTGGGCAAAGCCCGGAAACGCTGCCTGCAAGGCCGTCACCGCATCCAGAAGCAGGTGGCCATAGGGTTGGGGATCAAGGATGCGCACATGTTCAAAGGGCGAAACCTGGTCCAGTGCCCACCGCCTTGCCAACCGCGCCTCGTCGAAAAAACGCCGCCCCGCCCGCAGTTTCACCGCTTTCCGGTCCAGCATCAGCACGGGCATGAAGTCCCGCATATAGCGGATGTGGTTCGGCGTCAGATCCGCCACCGAATGCAAATTATGCGCGACGGTATAGCCACCATCCAGGCGCTTGCGTGCTGCAAAGCGGCCACCACAAAATGTACGCCCGTGCCCAAGCTCGACGGGGCTGGTGCGCAGCACGGAAGAGATCACACCGGACTGTGGAAAGCGAATGTCGAGGTTGGCCAGAAAGCGCTCCGACCAATAGCCTCCTGCCAGCACGACGGTGTCCGCAGCAATTGTTCCGTGCTCCGTGACAACAGCGCTCACGCGGCCTGCCGCACGCTCCAGGCCCCGTGCTGCGCACTGCGTGAAGATCATTCCACCCTGCCGCTTGAAACATTCCGCCATGGCGGGCACGGCGACAAAAGGTTCTGCCCGTCCATCATCCTCCGTGTACAGAGCACCTTTCCAAGGCGCTGCGGAGCCCGGCACCAGTTGTGCCACCTCCGCAGCAGCAAGCACCCGTGTTGACAAACCATGTTGCTGCGCATGGTTGCGATACCAGGCGTGATGTCCTGCCATCTCCGCATCGCTGTCCGCAAGATAAACCACGCCACAGGTACGAAAACCTGTTTCCGCACCAACGCGCGCGTTCATGCCGCGCCACAACTCCATCGACACTTTGATCAGCGGAAGTTCGCGGGGGTCGCGCCCCATTTGCCGGCACCAACCCCAGTTGCGGGAAGACTGTTCGGCAGCGACTTCACCTTTCTCCACCACAACAACCCGCAACCCCCGTGCCTGAAGTTCCAGCGCTGTTGCGATTCCGATGATACCAGCACCAATGACAACGGCATCGGCTTGCTTCGGAAAATCTGATGATGATGAAACGGGCGTGATGACAGGCATGCACCATCATCGCCAATTCTTCATGTTGAAGCAATCAACCTGGAAAGGCCTTGCGATATTGTTCCAGCAAATGTTCGCGGTTCACTTCCGTATAGATTTGCGTGGACGACAGGCTGGCATGGCCCAGCAAATCCTGGATGACGCGAAGATCAGCGCCACTGCCCAGCAAATGCGACGCAAAAGAATGCCGCATGGCGTGGGGTGTCGCAGTGTCTGGCAGGTTCAAGGCCGAGCGCAGTCGCTGCATCGCCAATTGCACAATGCGGGCTGACAGCACACCACCCTTGGCCCCGCGAAACAGTGGCTCACCCGGCGATACAGGGAACGGACATAACGCGATATAATCTTCCACCAGTTCTTTCACTTGCGGAAGCAGCGGCACCATGCGCCCCTTGCCGCCCTTGCCGATGATGGTCATGGGGTTGTGCCGTACCTGCGCTTCCGTCAAGGCGAGGGCTTCAGAAATGCGAAGCCCGCAGGCATAAAGCAACGTCAACACCGCTTTGTCCCGCGCCGCAATCCACGCTTCGCCGGTCGCCATGTCGTCATCAGTGATCACCTTCTCTGCCATTTCCACAGACAGCGGACGCGGAATGGCATGCGGCAGTTTGGGTGAGCGCACGGCCCCATAAGCGGTGTTGTGAAAATGTCCCCGTGCTTCGGCAAAGCGGAAGAAGGAGCGGAGCGATGACATCTGCCGCGCCAGGGAACGCACCTCAATGCCATCACTGCGGCGCCGCGCCATGAAACTGCGAAAATCCGAGAGTGAGAGATCAGCAAGCGCTGAAATATCTGGGTGCCCTGCCAAATGTTCCGCCAGAAATGCAGTGAATTGCTGGAGATCACGTCCATAGGCTTCGAGTGTTTTGGGCGATACGCGTTTTTCAGTCCTGAGGGACTGTAACCATGCCTTGGCGACAAGCGCTGCGTCAGGAGCGAGGTTGAAGGGGGTTAGGGACATATGTTGATTCTACGCTTCAATGCTTGACGCCCGCTTACTCATAAATCTCGCATCCGCCCCTCATCCGGCCTTCGGCCACCTTCTCCCGTTGGAAGAAACGGGAGAAGGCTCAACATATTTGCCTTCTCCCGTCGCTCTTGGCGGGAGAAGGTGGCCGAAGGCCGGATGAGGGACAGCGCGCGATATGCTTATACCACAATCGACTCCCGATAATGTTGCACATTCGGGAACTGCATGTTCGGTGATCAAATTTTCTGCCCTGTCTTGGCCCAGTCGCTGAGGAAACTGGCGATGCCCTTGTCTGTCAGCGGATGATTGACCAATCCTTTGAGCACAGCGGGAGGAGCCGTTGCATAGTCCGCACCGATGAGTGCCGCTTCCTTGATGTGGTTGGCCGTGCGGATAGAAGCTGCGAGGATATTCGTGTCAAATCCATAATTGTCATAAATCTGACGGATCTCCGAAATCAGTTCCATGCCATCGAGATTGATATCGTCAAGCCGGCCGATGAAGGGTGAGATAAACGTTGCTCCCGCTTTTGCTGCAAGAAGCGCCTGATTGGCCGAGAAGCACAACGTCACATTCACCATCGTATCTTCCGATGAAAAGGCCTTGCACGCCCGCAAACCGTCAAAGGTGAGTGGTACCTTGATCGCGACGTTCTTTGCAATCTTGCGCAGAATGTTCCCTTCGCGCATCATGCCGTCATAATCGAGTGCCGCCACTTCTGCACTCACAGGCCCTTCGACGAAGGAGCAGATTTCAGCAATCGTTTCCTTGAAGTCCCGGCCTGACTTTGCAATCAGCGATGGGTTGGTGGTCACCCCATCGACCAGCCCCATTTGCTGACATTCCCGGATGTCCTTGATCTCTGCCGTATCAACAAAAAATTTCATGATGTTCTCTCCTCTTGACGTTCTGCGATGTAATTTCGCTGCATAGATGCAAGTATGGGTAATATCTTCTGCATGATCGCCGTTGGAGGCGAAAATCGCCTGTCATCCAAGGCTGTGACGGGACGTATGTAGCGCAGACTGTTGGTAATGAACATGCTTTCAGCCCTGTCTAGATCAGCCAATCTGACCAGGCGTTCTTTCACAGCTATCCCGGCAGAGCTGGCCGCCGCAATAACCTTCTGGCGCATGATGCCATTCAAAATGCCTTCGTAAAGCGAAGGCGTTACAAGTGTCTCACCGATGACGAGAAATACATTTCCGATACTGCAGCAAGCAACCCGGCCCTTGGTGTTGAACATCAACGCCTCATCATAACCTGCTGCCGAAGCTTCACGCGCAGCCATGATTTGATCCAGATAGGATAGGCTCTTGATCGAGGATGTCGGGGATTTCAAGTTGCGTTCAATGGTTGACGTCAAAAGCCTTATCGGCTGGAACTGCAAACTCTCATCAAAGCCAGTAAGAGTGCCAACAAGCGTGGGGCGATCTGTGACTGCGGCCAAGCCGCGGCCACCGGCACCCCGTGTCAATGTAAGACGCAAAATGTGATGGGTTTCTGTTTTTGAAACAAGCCTGTTGATAGCCCGCCCAATCTCATCAGCCGGAAACGCCAGTCCCAGCAATTGCGCGTCTGCTTTCATCCGGAGCAGATGTTCGTCGCGCCAAAGGGCTACATTATCCAACACGAGAATGGTTTCAAAAATTCCGTCTCCCAGTGTCAAGCCGCGGTCCTGTGGGGACAGTTCGATCAGGCCTTCACGCAACTTGCCATTAAACCAAATCCTGTTCATGCCGCCACCTTCAAAAAATGATTCAGCATGTCGTAGCCATGTTCCGTCAATATCGACTCCGGGTGAAACTGCACACCGAAGGTGGGATGTTGCTTGTGTTGCAAGGCCATGATCTCACCATCCTCGCTTCGCGCTGTGACATCCAGTGGCGTGGTGTCGAGTTCTTCGACAATCAGGGAATGATAGCGCCCCACGGCAAAATTCTGCGGCAGATTTTTGAACAGAGCACTGTTATCGTGGTGAAGTGTAGAGGCCTCGCCGTGCATCGGATGTCTGGCCCGCACCACCTTGCCACCGAAATATTGACCGATGGCCTGATGACCAAGGCAAATGCCAAGAATGGGAATCTTGCCTGAGAAACGGCCTATCACGTCCAGTGACGCACCAGCCTCATTGGGTGTGCAAGGTCCCGGAGAAATGATGATACCCTTGCTGTGAATGCGTAGCGGCACGTCATCGTTGCGGACCACATTGGCTTGGTGGCCAAGTTCACGAACATATCGCGCGATGTTGTGCACAAAGCTGTCATAGTTGTCGACGATCAGGATCACGCCATTGCCTCCATGATGCGCTGAACCTTGACCAGACTTTCTTCATATTCGGCTGCAGGTTCAGACCGCGCAGTGATACCGCCTCCACCCTGCACGCGCATCACACCATCGCCAACCTGTACGGTGCGAATGCCGATATTGAAATCGCAGGTGCCATTGAAGCCGAAATAACCCATGGCTCCGCAGTAGACGCCGCGCGGTGCCTGTTCCAGTTCGGCAATGATTTCCATGGCCCTTATTTTGGGCGCACCCGTAATCGATCCACCCGGAAACACGGCCCGCACCAGATCAACAGCAGAGACATTGTCAAACAATTCTCCCTGTACCACCGAGACGAGATGATGCACATTGGCGTAGGTTTCAAGGCCGCAGAGGACCGGCACTTTCACCGTTCCCGGCCTGCACACCAGCGACAGGTCATTGCGCAGCAGATCCACGATCATCACATTTTCAGCGCGGTCCTTGCGCGAGGATTGCAGGTCCGCAATCAGCACTGCATCTTTGCTTGGATCATTTTCGCGCTTGCGGGTCCCTTTGATTGGCCGCGCTTCGGCCACGGCGCCATTGAGCCGGATCAGCCGTTCTGGCGATGAGGAAATGATCTTCACCTCATCACAGTCCATCAGCGCCGCAAAGGGAGCCGGATTTTTCTTGCGCAGTTGATCGTACAAGGCAAAGGCATCAAAATGCTGCGGCACCTCGGCTTCAAAGCTTTGCGTGATATTGGCCTGAAAGATATCGCCCGCGAGAATATAGTCGACCGTGCGTTGCACATTGGCCTCGTGCCGTGCCTGAGAGATCGTGGATTTGAAGTGCGCCCGCACCTGTTGACCCAGCGGTTGCCGTGACCGGGACAACAGGATTTCCAGCTCCGAAATATCCTGCCCGCTGCCACCAATAATCCAGGCTCTTTCCTGCAAATGATCAACGGCAACAACCGTTTCAAACAGGTGAAAGACCATATCCGGACAAATCGGCGCAAAGGCCGGGATTTTGGCTTTGGGTTCGAGATGGCGGCCATAGTCATAGGATATGTATCCAGCCCAGCCGCCCTGAAACGGCGGCAGGCCCTGAATGCTTTTGCGTTTGGACTTCGTGATCAAGGATCGAATGATGTCAAATGGCCTTTCAGCCTTTGCATCTCCATCCAGAAACGCTTTGCCCTCCCGTACCACAAGGCTGTGTCGCGGATTGACGGCCAGAAATGAATAGCGCCCCAGATGTTCATGCCGTTGCGCACTTTCGAACAACGTCAGCGCCCGCTCACCCCTCAGCCGCTGGGCCATGGCAAAGGGTTCGCCATAGACTATTTCTGTGTACTCACTCTGCTGCATGATATGGATATAGGGCTGGAATGAAAAAGCCTCAAAGCCTATCTGAAACGCATGTCCGAAACCGCGATTCCACTGGCCGATGTGTTACTGCCCTTGGCTGTGAACGGACCCTATACCTACCGCGTGCCACAGGACATGCAATTGGCCCCTGGCGACTATGTACAGGTGCCACTGGGACCGCGTGAATATATCGGTGTGGTCTGGGAACGGCGCGATACATCGGGCACCAATCTGAAACTCCGCGATGTCTCCCAAAAATTCGACATGACACCGATGACCGCGACCCACCGCAAGTTCATCGAATGGCTTTCGGCCTATTACCTCGATTCGATGGGTGCCGTGTTGCGCATGGTGCTGCGCGTACCCTCGGCCTTTGAGCCAGAGCGCCAACGTATGGCCTATAGTTTGGGCCCTGCGGTTCCAAAAAAACTTACCCCGCAACGTTCCCGCGTCCTGGCCGTTGCGCGGGAAGGCTTTGCGTTATCCGCTATGGAGCTTGCCGCTGCTGCTGGAGTGGGCCAATCCGTGGTGAAAACGCTGGCGGAATCAGGAGCGCTCAAACCTGTGCCGCTTCCAACCCACGCCGCATTTCAGCAGCCCAAGCTCAACAACGGTAACAAGCAACTGTCATCGGCGCAGAAAGCGGCCGCTGCAGAGTTGCGGGCCATGATCGCCACCCGGCAACACAGGGTGACACTGCTCGATGGCGTGACCGGTTCTGGCAAGACGGAGGTTTATTTTGAAGCCATGGCGGCGAGTCTGGCGGCGGGATCGCAGGTATTATTGCTGCTGCCTGAGATCGCATTGACCGGAGGATTTCTGGCGCGTGTCGAGGCGCGCTTCGGCTGTGTGCCCGCAGGCTGGCATTCTGACCTGCGCCCCCGCGAACGCGAACGCGTTTGGCGCGGTGTGGCAGAAGGCCGTGCAAAAATAGTTGTGGGAGCAAGATCGGCGCTGTTTTTACCGTGGAAAAATTTGGGCCTTGTCGTCGTCGATGAGGAACATGAGACAGCCTACAAACAGTCAGAAGGCGTGACCTACCATGCCCGCGATATGGCGGTGCTTTATGGCAATGTGGGGAAGTTTCCGGTGGTCCTCGCGTCGGCCACGCCTTCGCTCGAAAGTGTCGTCAATGTTGATCGCGGCCGCTATGCCACCGTAAAATTGCAGGACCGCCATGGCCGCCCGGAATTGCCGGAGATCAAGCTGATCGATATGCGCACTGAAGACATGGCGGCGGGAACCTGGTTGTCGCAGCCAATGATCACGCAAGTGAAAAATGCGCTGGAGCAAGGTGATCAGGCTCTTCTGTTTTTGAACCGCCGGGGCTATGCGCCGCTCACCCTCTGTCGCGCTTGTGGGCACCGGCTGGATTGCCCGGATTGCGCGGCGTCGATGGTGGAACACCGTTTCCGCCGCATCCTGATGTGCCATCACTGCGGTCATCAGGAACCGATACAGAAAGCCTGCCCGAAATGCGGCGTCGAGGACAAAATGGTGCCCGTAGGACCGGGGGTGGAGCGGCTCGCGGAAGAGGCGATCAAACTCTTCCCGGAAGCCCGCATGACCGTTCTCTCCTCCGATCTGGCACGGGGGCAAATGCTGCGCGATATCATCCGCGAGGTGGAAGATGGCACCCATAATCTGATCATCGGCACCCAGCTTGTAGCCAAAGGCCATCACTTTCCACATTTGACCTTTGTGGGTGTTGTGGATGCCGATCTGGCGCTGGAATCCTCAGACCCCCGTGCGGGCGAACGCACATGGGCTTTGCTGGCGCAAGTGGCAGGCCGGGCCGGGCGCGGCGCAAAACCAGGTCATGCTCTGGTTCAGACCTACGCCCCCGAACATCCCCTGATGCGGGCATTGACCAAGGGTGATCGCGAAGCTTATTACGCCCAAGAAAAGCTGATCCGCGAAAGTGCCGCCCTGCCGCCTTATGGCCGTCTGGCGGCGCTTATCGTGTCGGGCAGTGAAGCAGCCGAGGTCGAACGTTTCTGCCGCAATCTTGCGCAAATCATTCCGCCTACGGATGATGTGACGGTGCTGGGTCCGGCACAGGCCCCGATATCCGTGATCCGGGGGCGGCACCGCTGGCGCTTTTTGGTGAAAGCATCACGGGAGAAAGACATTCAGGGCTTTCTTAAACTCTGGCTTTCGGCAGTAAAGCCAAAGGGTTCCCTCTCACTGACGATTGATGTTGACCCCTACAATTTCCTTTGACAGCCATTTCTGATTTATCTTAGCGTGATCGACTGTTGGTTTGAAATTGCGTCGTGTTCAACTCTTCAACAGCCACTCATGCTCTTTGGCGTTATTAAATTTCCAGGTGCGCACCGGGCCAGCCATGACGTTGAGATAATACAGGTCATAGCCGTGGATGGTGGCGCAGGGGTGGTAGCCCTTGGGAACCATAACGATGTTGCCGTCTTCAACGGCCATCGCCTCATCCAGTTTGCGGTCATCGCTGTAGACACGCTGGAAGGCAAAGCCCTGGGGCGGGTTGAGGCGGTGGTAGTAGGTTTCCTCCAGCAGGGATTCATGGGGCAGGTTGTTCTTGTCGTGCTTGTGGCTGGGGTAGGACGAGGTACAGCCGTTGGGCGTGATCACCTCCACCACCAACAGGCTTTCAGCCCGCTTGTCCTGTTCCGGCAGAATGTTGCAGACATAGCGGGTGTTGGAGCCGCTCCCCCGGGTTTCAATCGACAGTTCATCGGGCGAAATGACAAAGGCCTCGGCCTGCTTCCGGGCTGGCGCGGTGCAGATGTTGAGAACGCAATCCGTTGTGGCGGTGACCGACCATTTTGCACCCATGGGCACGAACACACTCCAGGGCTTGCCGTCAAACACGCTCATGCGCGCACCGATGCTGCCCAACGACGCGCCATTGACTGTGACTTCACCCTTGCCTGTCATGAACACAATACAGGTCTCGCGCCTGGCTTCCATGCCCTTGGCCGACTTGCCGGGACTGAGCTTCCACACATCATGGCCCACATATTTCCATTTGGCGGACGCGGGCGAAACGGAAATCACCTTGCCGGATTTTTTTGACGCCTTGACGAGGAGTTTGGAAGCCATGACTCAATCTCCGAGTTTCTGTTTCGCCCGGCCATCGGCCCAGCTCTTGTTGGCGGCCATAACCGTTGGCCGCACCGACACCTCGGGTATGCCCACATCCCACCAGGCCCCACCGGCGTCTGTCGAGATCATGGGATCGGTATCAATGACGATAACCGTGGTGCGGGTGTTGGCCTTTGAGTCTTTCAGGGCCTGTTCCAATTCCGTGAGTGACGCCACCTTGGAGGCGATGGCCCCCTGTGCCCGGGCATGCAGCACAAAATCGATAGAGGGGGATATTTCCTGCTTCACATTGTAGTCATAGAGGTTGTTGAAGCGCTCACCCCCTGCTGCATGTTGCAGCCGGTTGATGCAGCCATAACCGCGGTTGTCGAGCAGCACAACTGTGAGTTTCTGGCCCAGCATGACGGAGGTCGAAAGTTCCGAATTCATCATCATGTAGGAACCATCGCCAACCATCACCACAACGTCCTTGTCTGGCCGCGCCAGCTTGATGCCAAGGCCGCCTGCAATTTCATAACCCATGCAGGAGAAACCATATTCCATGTGATAGGAACCAGGGAAGCTTGCGGCCCAGAGCTTGTGCATTTCGCCGGGCAAACCGCCTGCGGCACACATGCCGATGATGTCAGTTCCCAAGGCCCGTTGCACAGCCCCGATCACTTGCGCATCGGAAGGGCGTTCCAGATTGGAGGCGGCGGTATAACTGTCTGCGGTCTTGATCCAGTCGGCGCGGCTTTTGATGGCCCTGGCCGTCCAGCTCTCGGGTGCCTGCCATTTACCCAGATTGTCGGACAGTTCGTCGAGGCCGGTTTTCGCATCGGCGACCAGTGGCAGAGACTGGTGCTTGCTGGCGTCGAAGCTCTGTGTGTTCAGGCCGATGATGGTTTTGCCCTCGTTCTGGAACAGGGTCCAGGAGGCGGTGGTGAAATCTTGCAGGCGCGTGCCTACGGCAAGCACGAGATCGGCGTCTTCACACACAGCATTCGATGCGCCAGTGCCGGTGACACCGACAGCGCCCATGTTGAGTTCATTGCTGAAGGGAAGAGCGGATTTGCCGGCCTGGGTCTCCACCACAGGAATGCCATGACGTTTGGCGAAAGCCGCAAGTGTGGCGTTGGCCTCGGAATAGTTCACACCGCCACCGGCCACAATGACAGGCTTTTTGGCAGCCTTGAGGGCGGCCACAGCGGCATGCAGTTCTGTTTCATCGGGGCGCGTGCGACGGAAGGACCAGAGGCGTTCCCTGAAAAAACTCGCAGGATAGTCAAAGGCTTCGGCTTGCGTGTCCTGACACATCGACAGAGTCACGGGGCCACACTCGGCGGGATCGGTCAGCACCGCCATGGTGCGGTTCAAGGCGGGGATCAATTGTTCCGGACGCATGATGCGGTCAAAATAGCGCGACACGGGTTTGAAGCAGTCGTTCACACTCATGGTGCCGTCACCAAAATCCTCGATCTGTTGCAAGACGGGGTCAGGCTGCCGGCCCGCGAACACGTCACCGGGCAGTAGCAGCAAAGGCAGGCGGTTGACGTGGGCCACGGCAGCGGCTGTCACCATGTTCAAGGCACCAGGACCAATCGACGACGTCGCGGCCATGACGCGCTTGCGGTTGCTGGCTTTGGCAAAGGCAATGGCAGCCAATGCCATGCTCTGTTCGTTCTGGCCACGGTAGGTGGGAAGCACATCGCGCACCTGAAACAACGCCTCGCCAAGGCCTGCGACATTGCCATGGCCGAAGATGGCCCAGACACCGGCAAAGACCGGCGTTTTGACGCCGTCGATCATGGTCATCTGGGCGGTCAGAAATTTGACCAGCGCCTGGGC
>CAXTKL010000010.1:0-30643 GCA_964244825.1 uncultured Aestuariivirga sp. | reverse complement strand
GGATGAGGTCCCTTCCTGTGAGTGTGTTACGATCTTGCATTATTCCAGATATTCACCAGATTGCCAAAACGGGTCGCCATCATGGTCACAGCGGCGTCATCGCTGATGGTGCCGCGCAACCAGTCATGGGCGGCTTCGTTGAAAATGGTGCGCCCCACCGCGAAGCCCTTGACGTGATGTTTTCCTGCCACGGCGCGGAAGCCCTTTTCGAGTTCGGCCTCGGGCGCTTCAAGACCCAGCAAGACAATGCCCCGGCAATAGGGATCATTCTTGTCGATAACTTTGCCGATCTCGTCCCAGGCGGTGGCGTCAGCTTGTGGTTCAAGTTTCCACCAGTCGGGCTTGATGCCAAGATCATAGAATTCCTGCATGGCGCGGGCGATGGTGAAGCGGTCAAGCATGCCGTTCTTTCCGGCAATGATTTCGATCAGCAATTCGCGGCCAATTTTGCGCGCGGCCTCATGGAGCTGGATGTATTTGCGCTGTTGCTGGTGCTTGAGGTCTGCCGGATCGTCTGGATGGTAAAAGGCCAGGCACTTGATGACGTGATCAACAGGCCAATCGATGAGACGCGAACCCACATCCTGCGTGTGTTCAAACTCCAGCGGACGCGAGCCTGGCTTTTCCAGCGGACGACCCACCCAGAGACCGAGTTTGGCCGCATCAAACATGGCCTCGCGGCCATAGGTGTCGTCGAGCAAGGTGCCGAAACCCGGCTTGCCATCTGCCACCTTGGCAATGGCCTGCATGGCAAGTCTTTTGAACGGAGCAATGCGCTCGCGCGAAGCGCCCAGCTTGTCGGCCATGTCTTCCAACTGCTTGCGGTGGTCAATGGCGAAAGCCAGCAGCGAGGGCCATTGTTGACGCCTTGTCGTGGCCCAGTGGATATGGTTGAGATTGCTGTCCTTGCGCAAGGCGTGGTGGGGACTGCCATGTTTGAGGAAATACTGCAGCTCATCCCAGGTCAGATATTCCGGCGAACACAGCAGCCGCGACACAGCAAAGGCCCCACAGGCATTGGCCCAGGTGGCGGAGGTTTCATGGGACTCACCTTTGAGCCAGCCCCGCAAAAAGCCCGACATGAAGCCATCGCCAGCGCCGAGGACGTTGTAGACTTCGATGGGGAAGCCTTTGCCGATGATGCCATCATCAAGCGATGCGGGAATGGCACCGGGATAGACAACGCAACCCATGGGGCCGCGTTTCAACACGATGGTGCCTTGGGATATGGTGCGGATGGCTTTCAATGCGTGCAGCGTGTCTTCGCTGCCGCCTGCAATGTGGACTTCCTCTTCGGTACCCACGATCAGGTCGCAATCGCACAGAACGGATTGAATGTGGGCGGTGACCTTGTCGGACTTGATGTAGCGTTCTTCCCCCGCCCCGTGACCAGCGAGGCCCCAGAGGTTGGGGCGGTAATCAATGTCGATAATAATCTTGCGGCCATGTTTTTTGGCAATGGCCATGGCCTTGCGCTGCGCCCGGTCGTTCACCTCATGGGCAAAGTGGGTGCCCGTCACAAGTAACGCGGCGGCAGAGGTGATAAACGCTTCCGATACATCATCTTCGCACAGGGCGGAGTCAGCGCAATTGTCGCGATAGAAAATCAGGGGAAAGGTCTTGTCGTTTTGCACCGACAACAGCACCAGCGACGTCAGGCGTTGCGGATCGGTTTTAATACCGGTTGTGCGGACACCTTCGCGGATCATCTGCTCACGCACAAAGCGGCCCATCTGTTCGTCGCCAACACGGGTGATGAGACCCACTTTCAAGCCAAGCCGCGCCGTGCCGATGGCGATGTTGGAGGGTGAGCCGCCAACGGATTTGGCAAATGAGGTCACATCCTCAAGGCGCGAACCAATTTGTTGGCCGTATAAATCCACGGAGCAGCGGCCCATGGTGATCACATCCAAATCTGCTGCTGTACCCGTTGCCACGGCGGGCCTCCTCGTTTGATATCGCTGTCAGACATACAAAACGATAATTCCATTTTGGTGTCAATATGGAATTTTTATTCTAAAAACGCCTCACCCCGCCTTTTGTTGTTCAGCGACTGCAACAGTCAATGTCATGGCCAGGGACAGGGTGGCGGACATGGAACGAAAGCCCTCGAAGTTGGCTTCCTGAATTTCAAACCACAAGCTGGCGACGGAAGCGAGGGGGGAGAAGGGCGAATCAGTGATGGCGATGATAGGCACTTTCCGCGTTGCCGCGCGCTGCGCCAGGCTGATGGTTTCGCTGGCATAGGGCGTAAAGCTGATGGCGAGAATGCGGTCGTGGGGGGTGGCGAAACTGATATCTTCGGCCGCCAATCCACCCACCGCATCAATCAGCATGTTTTTGACGCCCAACTTGCCAAACGCATAGGACATGTAAGAGGTGATGGGAAAGGAACGGCGCAGGCCCACGAGATAGATGGTTTCAGCCTCCGCCAGTATTTTCACGGCCTGATCAAGCTGTTGCGCGTCTATTTTCTGTTTGAGCGAGGTGATGGAGCGCGCAGCTGCGTCGGTGAATCCGTCGAGCAGCAGGCTGGCCTTGGAACCGCTGCGGGCGTGACCGCGCAGTTGTTTCAGGCGTTCGTCGTAGTTCAACACGCGGTCGCGCAGGCGTGAGCGGAACACATCCTGCAGGTCGGAAAAACCTTGATAGCCCAGGGCCTGGCTGAAGCGCACCAGGGTTGACGGCTGCACATCTGCACTCAAGGCAATCGAGGCCACGGTGCCGAAGGCCATTTCGTCGGGATTCTCCACCGCATAGGTTGCAACCTGCGTCAGGCGCTTGGGCAGGTCGGTCGCGCGCTCGATGATGAGCAACTTGAGTGCAGCAAAATCCCGGGGGGCGAGGTCGGTCGTCATGGCGTTATTCAAACACACTTCGTTCCAGCTCACAAGCAAGCTGGAACGTGTGTTCCAATTCAGTGCCGTGTCTGTTCAAGCGCGTCACGCAATTTCCGCACCAAGACTGCCTTGCCCTTGGCATCGGCCACGGTTTTCAGCCGCTCCTCAATATCGAGAATGAGGCTGTGCAGATCGTTGTTCCAGTCAAGCTTGGCCACGGAAGCAGGGTCGATGCGAGGCTTCGTATCCTCGACAATCACTGCACATTTTTCAGCGTTGAGATCGAAAACGTCATCAAGCCGGGGGCGGATGATGCAGTCATCGGGCACCAAGCCGCGCAGGTTTTCCGCCAGGGCCACTTGCGGCTCCTCTTCGCCGTGGGTGAGGAAAATGGTCTTGGCCACAGGCAAGCGTTCCTTCACCCACTGCACCAGTTCCGGACCATCAGCGTGACCTGAGTAATCATCAATCTTGCGGATGGCGGCGGCCACGGTGACGTCCTCGCCCATGATTTTGACGCGCGTCGCACCCTCCTGCAACATATTGCCGAGGGAGCCTTTGGCCTGAAAGCCCACGAACAGCACAGTGGTGGTTTTCTGCCAGAGGCGGTTGCGCAAATGGTGGCGGATACGTCCGGCTTCCGCCATGCCAGACGCGGCGATGACGATGTGAAAGCCCTTGAACATGTTGAGCGCTTTCGATTCGTCAACGGTTTCCGTGGCCCGCACCAAAGGTGAGGCAAAGGCCTTGGCCAGATCCGCACCATTTTCGAGCTCTTTGGCGTGTTTTCTGAAAATGGCCGAGGCCTTGTTGGCAAGCGGCGAGTCGATGAAGATGTTGGCTTTGGGGGCCTTGCCATGGTCCATGAGATAGACCAGATCGGTGACCACTTCCTGGGTGCGCTCCACCGCAAAGGACGGAATCAGCAACACGCCGCCCCGTGCTGCGGCTGCATTGAGTTCACCTGCCATCTGTTCCCGGCGGGCATCGACTGAGCGCTCAAAGCGGTCCTTGTTGCCATAGGTTGATTCACAGACCACAAAGTCCCAGGTTGTGGGGCCTTCAGGGTCTGCTTCCAGCATCTTGTTATCGGGGCCAATGTCGCCAGAGAACAACAGACGGATAGGCTTTTTGCCCGGGTTTTCGATTTCGGTTTCGATAGAAGCTGAACCCAGCAAATGCCCGGCATTCCAGTAACGCATACGGATCCCAGGTGCAGGTTCAAACCAGCGTTCGTAGGGCTGGCCATGCATCAAGGTCACAGCCATTTCCGCATCAATGACGCCATACATGGGTTCGACGGCTGGAATGCCCTTCCTTGCATTGCGCTCATTGAGTTTCTTGACTTCGGTTTCCTGAATAAAACCGGAGTCCGGCAACATGATGGTGCAGAGGTCTTTGGTCGCATCTGTACAATGGATGATTTTATCGAACCCTTGCTTCACCAGTTTCGGCACAAGACCTGTGTGGTCGATGTGGGCATGGGTGAGGACAAGGGCCGTGATGGCTTTGGGGTCAAACGGGAAGGCGCGGTAGTTCAATTCACTTTCCGTCCGCGCACCCTGGAACATGCCACAATCAACGAGCACTTTGGCCGTGTCAGTTTCGATCATGTAACATGATCCCGTAACAGTGCGGGCGGCACCATGGAATTTCAGCTTGATGGTCATGGCAATCAATCCTTTGGAATGACGAGGCCTGCCTGCTTCAGCTCATCCCAAGCCTGCCCCGGCGTGTCTGCCATGGTGAACATCTTGAGATCATGGGCGCTGATCAGGCCGGTGTCGACAAAGTTCTGAAAATTGATGGTCTTGTTCCAGAACTTTGAATCATAGAGCACCACGGGCATGGGCTTGGTCATCTTTCCGGTTTGTCTGAGGGTCAACAGTTCAAACAGTTCATCCATGGTGCCGAAGCCTCCGGGAAACACCACGAGGGCCGCAGCGCGCATGGCAAAATGCATCTTGCGCATAGCGAAGTAATGAAAGCGGAAGGTAAGATCCGGGGTCGAGTAGGCGTTGGGTTCCTGTTCCATGGGCAGCGTGATGTTATAGCCGATGCTGGGTGCCTCCGCTTCGTAGGCACCACGGTTCGCCGCCTCCATAATGCCGGGGCCACCGCCCGTGGCGATGACGTTGTAGAGCGGTTTCGTGGTATGCTTGGCACCGCCTTGCAACGAACACAGCTTGGCGAAATCCCGGGCTCCCTCATACCATCCAGTGCCTTCGCCTTGCCTGACGCGGGCTGACCCAAACACCACCACGGTGGTTTCAACACCCCATGCCCGCAAGCATTCCTCGGCCTTCTGATATTCAAGCTGGAAACGGATGCCGCGCGTTGAGTCACCCAGAATGAAATCCGGGTCTGTGGCGGGCAGGCGAAAGGCCGGGGCTGCCATTTGTGGCTTGTTGGAAGGATGTATCGTCACAATTGAGTCCTGTCGCCTTGGGTTGCGTGCCGACAGCAATGCAGTAAAGTCACACCACGATCAAGTTGCCATCAGCACATAAGGGTTTGCAGTTCATGCCAAATTCATTTGCCGGGACATTCCAGGTGTCCAATCCGAAAAATTTCAAACTGTCGGATTGTAACCCGCGCGACAAATGCGGCCTCGACGACAAGGACAAGGTGAAGGCCCAGACCGCCGAAGATTCCGTCAAGATCGATGAATTGCAGAACTGCCTCTACGCCGAAGGCAGGCGGTCGCTGCTGGTGATTTTGCAAGGCATTGATTGTTCCGGCAAGGACGGAACGGTGAAGGCGGTTTTCAACAGCAGTGGACCGATTGGTGTGCAAATCGCTTCGTTCAAAGCCCCCGTCGGGGAAGAACTTGCGCATGATTATCTCTGGCGGATTCACAAACTGGTTCCGGCCAAGGGCTATATCGGCGTGTTCAACCGCTCCCATTATGAGGATGTGCTGGTGGTGAAAGTGAAGGGGTATGCCAGCCCCGAGGCTATTGAAATGCGCTATGACGAGATCAATCAGTTCGAGAAAATGCTCACGCAGAACGGCGTGACGGTGTTGAAATTCATGCTCAACATTTCGAAAGAAGAGCAGGCCGTGCGGCTGAAGGAACGGGTAGATGATCCAACCAAGCGCTGGAAGTTCAATCCCGATGATCTGGAAGACCGCAAGCTTTGGGAGCAATACATGGCGGCCTATGAGGTTGCGCTGAAGCGCTGCTCCACGGATTACGCGCCCTGGCATGTCATCCCCGCTGACCGGAACTGGGTACGCAATCATGTCATCGGCCGGATCGTGCGGGAAAAACTCGAAGACATGAACCCGCAATTCCCCGAAGCCAAAGGCTGGGATCCGAAAACAGTTGTGATTGTCTAGGACATATCGTTTAAGGCCAGTCCAGTTTGATTACGGGGATTTTCTTGTCGAAAGCATTGATACCGGTGATTTTGAGCGGTGGTTCAGGTACTAGGTTGTGGCCACTTTCGCGGGCAGACAAACCAAAACAGTTTCTGAGCTTTGGCGGTGGTGAAACGCTGATTGCGGCGACCTTGCGACGCTGTTCAGGTCAGGGCTTTGACCCACGACCCATCATCGTCGCTGCGGAAAGTCATCGCTTCATGGTAAGGGAGACTGTGAATGCCTTGGGCATGGAAGCTGACATTGTTCTGGAACCCATGCGGCGGGATTCCTGTGCAGCCATTGTGGCAGGTGCATTGCAAGCCCAGCAGCGGGATAAAGATGCCTTGATTCTGGTGGTGGCAGCCGACCACCATATTCCCGACGCTGAAGCGTTTGCAGCGGCGGCGCTGGCGGCCCGGGATGCTGCCGAAGCGGGATGGCTCGTTACTTTTGGAATAAAACCCACCGCACCTGCCACGGGCTATGGCTACATCCTACCCGGCAAGGACGCCGCCGGAAGCACAGCGAAACGTATCGCGCGTTTCGTTGAAAAGCCGGATCGCCCAACAGCAGAAACCTATCTGGCCCAGGGCTTTGTCTGGAACAGCGGAAATTTCCTGTTCAAGGCGAGCACGTTTCTGCAACAGGCAAAGCAGCTTGTGCCGAATATCGAAGAAGCCATCTCCGCATCACTCTCCAAGGCGCGAGTCGACATGGGTTTCTTGCGGCTCGATGAAAAGGCTTTTGCAGCTTCACCACAAATATCTGTTGATTTTGCTATCATGGAAAAAACCGACAAAGCAGCCGTAATCGTCGTCGACTATGGATGGAATGATATCGGTTCCTGGGACGCGGTGTCTGATCACATTGCAAAAGATGCTATGAAGAACTCGATTGTAGGTTACGGCCGGATCGCCGGAGCGCGCAATGTTACTGTCCATTCAGAATCAATGCGGACCGTTGTGATAGGCTGTGAGAATCTGGTGGTGGTGGCGACGCCAGATGCGGTGCTTGTGGTTGAACGCGGACAATCTGAAAAAGTAAAAGATCTCGTGAAGGATTGGTTCGATGTCTCGCCGTTACCGAATTCCGGAGACAAACCAGTTGTTCCGCCGCACCATTTGACACAGTTGATTGTGGGTCGGGGAGAAACACTGGTGCTTTCCCCAGATGCCATGCATCGCAGAACGTTCGTGGTAATGACAGGGAGAGCGGAAGTCCGCCGCGATGATGGTGATCGCATTGTTTTTCGGGCTGAACCCGGACAAAGCTTTGAACTCCCTGCCAATACACATGCCAGTGTTGATGATGTTTCCGGGCAGGGTCTAGCGCTGTTGGAAATCAGATTTGCGATAACGGCATCATAAAACAGGTGCTTGGATGCATGCCGGGTTTGTCCTTAAGCTTTTGCTAACCATATCGGCGTAATTCCGACACAGTTGGTCTTTGAACCACGGCATTCAAGAACGGGACGGAAATGATGCGGCACTCTTACGGCCTTTTCGCATTGGCGATGCTTGTTGCAGCCACACCGGCATTTGCACGGCAAAATGTCTCAATCGAAGTTATTGTTGGGACAGCCCTTGTCAAAACCAACCTTGGTCTGGTTCCGGCAGATTCTGCAACAGTTCTTAAACCTGGCGACCGTGTGTTTTTGAAACCAGGTAGCGCAGCGATTCTGTCAAACCTCGAAAACGGCTGCTTTATCAGTATACGCAACCCGGGCGCCTATGTCGTGCCCGACATGTCAGAATGCACATCGGGGCAGGCGAGCGTGTTGCCCTCTCAGTTTGCAATCATTCCGGCCAACGGGATGTACGGGGGCGCCCCGCCAGCTGCAGGCTACGCCGCCGTGCCGGAAGCCGATTTTACACCGATTGCCGTTGCCGGTGGCTTTGTTGCAATTGCAGCCGGAGCCGCACTATACTCAACAGTGATCGCAAATGACGAAGACGTGGTGCCCGTAAGCGCACCATAAACAATTCAAAGCAAGTTCTTTCCTGCGCTTAGCCCTGTCACATTCGGTCTAGGGAATGTCTAAACATATGCTTGAACAAGTGTTTAGAGCGTTTAAGTAGAATTGTTGCATTTTTGCATCATTGCAGCTTAAAGGCGATATCGCGCGTTGACAGCGTGTAGACCCTCTGGCAACTACCGTGAACTTCGATATTTTCAGGGGAGCTTGATCGAATGAAAAAACTGTACGGCGCAGTACTGTCTTTAGTATTAATGACTTCATCTGTTTTGGCTGGCAACGGCGCTGCAACCATCTCAGATTTCAGCGGTAAAGTGCTGATCAATAAAGGGAAAGGGTTTGTTCCTGCTGTGGGGGTAACGTCACTCGGTGCTGGCGACAAAGTCTTGGTCGGCGAAAACTCATTTGCAGTACTGTCTTACGCTGAGTGTGCGGTGTCAATTTCTTCGCCTACCGTTATTTCTATAACGAAAACAGCACCTTGCATTGGTGGCGCAGAAGATGTGGCGATCGTACAGCCTGTTGCCGGTTCCGTTGGCGCTCCGCCGCCGACAATTCCAGTTCCATTGATAGTATTGGGCGTTGCGGGGGCAGCGGGCGTGGCTATTATTGCTTCCGGCGTATTGGATGACAACAACGATCCTGCGAGCGGCCCTTGAATTTGATACAAAGACGCTTGATTATTCTTTTTACTCGATCTTATATGTTTGAAATAGTCACAAATAGGATTTGTGACTATTTTTTATGGTATTTACTATTGGGATAGTCGGAAGCTGAGAAGACATGCCCCGCCCAAGTCACTTGCCCAGGAAGATTGAACTTCACGACTCCAATGTTTGGGGTTTTCTCGTTGCTGCATGGCTTTGCTTTATGATATTGTTTGGTGGCATATCGACGCCAGCAAATTGGGCAATATTGGTGCAGTCATTTGTCAGTGCGTTTGTTCTGGTATTTGGAATTTGGCGGCTTCGCTTTGGATTTAAGTCCAAGTCAGCAGTTGTCGGCGCAATTATTTGTGCCAGTAGTTTGGTACTAACTTTGTCCCAATTGATACCGATCCCATTTTCGTTGTGGGCATGGTTGCCCGGCCGTCAGATAAATGTAGATACTTTTCTTATCTTGGGTGTAAAGCCGGGTTGGTTGCCGTTATCGTTGAGCCCGCTCGCCACAAAAACGAGCGCTCTCGCCTTGATGCCTGCACTGGCTGGTTATTTTGCAGTTCTCACGTTGTCGGCGATGGATTACTTCAAAATATCTCTTGTTGTGGTGGCCTGCGCCGTTATAGGTCTGATCATCGGGTTGGCGCAAAAATCCTTGGGGTCACTCAGCGGGCTCTATTTTTATGGTGATTTCGGAACAAATATCGCCAGCGGCACCTTTGCAAATCGTAATTTTTTTGCTGCACAGCTTTTTACGTCTATTCCGTTTTTGGCTGCAATTGCGACCAACATGTCCCATTCGCGCCGCATGCATCCGTCTCTGGTTCTTATTTTTGCATTTATTTACATGGCACTTCTGGTGCTTGGTCTGGGCATGATTGGATCTCGAGGCGGGATTGTCTTAGCAATCATATCGGTTTTGTTTTCTGTTTTTTATGTTTACCGAAATCCTATAAATGTGGGTATGGGTCAGCGTTGGATGTTTTACGCAGTGCTGGCGTTTTTTGCTTTGATTGTTCAAGTAGGCATGGTGGGCATTACGCGGCTTGCTGAAACGGATCCCATACAAGACTATAGAGGTGATATTTACGGCGTAACTATAACGACCATAAAGAACTATTTTCCAGTTGGAAGTGGAATGGGAACGTTCGCTCCTGTATATCAACAGTTTGAAACTCCTCGCGTGATCGTGGACAGATATGTCAACCATGCACATAACGATTGGCTGGAGATTGCGTTGGAAGGCGGAGCACCAGCAGTGGGACTGCTTGTTGCTTTTGTCCTTATGTATTTAACCTCGATAGTCTCAGTGAGCAGAATGGCATTCAGCGTAGGACAGCATGCATTTTTTAGAGCAGCCCTTGTTGCCGTACTTTTGTTTATGATTCATGCGTTGGTTGATTTTAGCTTAAGGACTCCTGCACTTTTGTCGCTTTTTTCAGTATGTTGTGGTATAATTGTTTCCGCTGGGGCAAGTTCTAGAACGTCGGGCCTTCATGTGAAGGATAAGGTTAGGAACCCAAAAAAATCAGTTGCAAGTCAATCTTAGGGTGTTTCGAGGGTCGGCATTTTGACAATGCAACGACCTGAAACAATAACTATTAATTTAGACTCCGGTCTGTTCAGAGCGTCGATATTGCATGATATGGCCACAGTTTAGGTGTACGGGCCGCCATGGAGTAGACAGTTTCGAGGCATGGATACTAGAGCTTACGACGGGTCTGCAGTGGGGAAGAAATAGCAGATGATTGATTTACACAGCCATATTTTGCCGATGGTTGATGATGGGGCAACATCACTGCTAATGGCCCTTGAAATGGCCCGTATAGCAGTCGACGATGGCATTGAGGTTATGGCCTGTACGCCGCATTTTATGCCAGGCATATATGACAATGTTGCCGATGACATTCGCCGTCGTGTTGAGGTCCTTAATCATGAGTTTATTCAAAATGATATCGACTTGTCGCTCGTGACGGGATCAGACGCGCACATACGTCCTGATTTTGTAGATTGCTTGCGCAGTGGCGACATTTTGACGCTTCATAACAGCAGGTATGTTTTGTTTGAGCCTCCACATAATGTCATGCCTCAAAGGATGGGTGATCTGCTGTTTAACATCGCAATGGCGGGTTTTGTACCGATATTGACACATCCTGAACGCCTGAAATGGATCGAACAGAATTACGCTTTGGTGAAAGAGTTGGTCCAAGCAGGCGTTTGGATGCAGATCACTTCAGGTTCTTTGACTGGCAGATTTGGGCAAAGGCCCCAATACTGGGCCCATCGAATGCTGGCTGATGGACTTGTGAGTATTTTGGCAACGGACGCTCACAATACAAAGTCTCGTCCACCCCTCCTGGCCGAGGGATGTGAAATCGCGAAATCGGAAGTCGGATTGGACGAGGCCATGCGTCTTGTGACAACAAGGCCTGAATGCGTTTTAAACGACTTACCGCCCGAGAGCGCCGAACCGTTGAGCGTCAAGATCCGATCCTATTCAAATGGTCGCTCTTTGCTGCAGCGAATCGTTGAGGTGTTTTCATGATTTATTTTGCGCGGCAATCCTTATCTTTCTTGGTGCTGTTACTAATCAGCCTAGTTTTAGCGGGTTGTCCAGGTGGTGGAAGCAGCATAGAGCGCGCTGGATCAGGGACTTTTTCAGAAACTGGAGGTAATCAACCCGTTGGCGGTGCTGCGGCAGCAAGTGCACAGAAAATTTTTGCTGCCAATACCAAGGGCACAGCAGCTGGAGACAATGATGATTATAAAATTGCCCCACTTGACGTAGTTGAAATCACCGTATTTGGCGTGGCTGAATTGAACCGTACTGCGCAAGTTTCGAGCTCTGGAATGATCAGTCTACCGCTCATTAAATCCGTCAGGGCAGGCGGTCGCACACAAGCGCAGTTAGAGCGAGACATTGCTTCAAAACTAGAAGCAGGATATTTGCAGTCGCCACAAGTTTCAGTTTTTGTGAAGGAGTACAACAGCCAGCGGATTACGGTTGACGGCGCTGTTAACAAACCTGGCATATTTCCCACAACTGGCAAAGTGTCGCTGTTGCAATCAATTGCGCTTGCTGAGGGGTTGAATGCCGTAGCCGATCCAACCGGTATTTTATTGTTTCGCACGGTAAATAACAAGCGAATGGCAGCTCGCTTCGATCTCAAGCAGATTCGCAGTGGAAAGGTAGACGATCCACAGCTTCAGGCAGGCGATATAGTCATGGTAGATGACAGCGCTACCCGCACAACGCTCCGCGATATCAAGGAAGTGCTACCATTGTCGGGCCTCTTTCAACTCTTGCTGATCTGACAAAATACTCAATGAACAACTCTAGTCCATACATAGGCGGGCCGCAGAACTCAGGTCAAGTTGTGATCCAAAATAGTCAGGGAGGGCTTCCCAGTGCTTATCACCAATCGGGCAATGGTTATCCATATTACCCCAATTATGATCGCGTTGATGAAAATAGCACTGGCTTTGACTTCTACAAATATGTTCGTGTTCTCACTAAATATCGGTGGCTCATTGTAGGAACACTACTGACATCGCTTCTGGTTGCAGTCGCAATTACTTTTCTCATGACCCCCGTATTTCGTGCAACGGCGTCGGTTCAAATAGACCGGGAGTCCATGAATATTGTGAAAGTTGACGGCCTCCAGCCTGAGGATACGCAGGGTGGCCCCGAATTTTATCAAACCCAATATGAACTTTTAGCAAGTCGGTCACTGGCTGAGCGCGTAGTGTCAACACTGGGGTTGGCGAATGATGACAGCTTCAACGCACAAAGTTCTTCGCTTGTCGATCTGTTTAAAAAACTTTTGTTCGGTGAAGACGAGAAAAACGGCGAAGAAAAAGCACTCTCGCAAGAAGAACGATCGAGAAAAACAGTGGAACGATTGCTGAAAAGTCTATCAGTGTCGCCGGTACGCGGTTCCCGCATTGTCAAAATCAACATTGATCACACAGACCCCGCAGTTGCAAAAAAAGTGGTCGATGGATACGCGGAGGTATTCATTACTGATAATCTTGATCGTCGTTTTGAAGCCACTGCTTATGCAAGAAAATTCCTGGAGGAAAGATTACAGCAGTTAAAAGCGAGGCTTGGAGAGTCCGAGAAGCAACTGGTCAAATATGCAGAAGATAAAGGCATCATAAGTCTCAATGACAACAAGGTGTTATCTGCAACGGACCTTGAAGCAATAAATACCAAACTTGCAGAGGTTCGAGCAGAACTTTCTAAAAAGGAACAGTTGTGGAAACAGGCTCAAGCCACAAATGGCCTTGGACTGAAGCAGATACTCGACAGCGAAGCCATTCAAGCCAATAGGAAACTGCGCACCGAGTTGGCTGCGGAATATCAACAAAAACTTGCAATTTACAAACCAGCCTTTCCCGCCATGGCGCAGTTACGAAATCAAATCAAAGAACTTGATCGACAAGTAGCCTCCGAGGTCGAGGCGATAAAGCAGGCAATTGAAGCTGAGTATCATGCCGCAAAAGATGAAGAGCAAGACTTGCTGACGAGACTCGAAGGCGCAAAAGTCGACGTCGTTGAACAGCGCAACAGAAGCATTGATTACAATATCATTCAAAGAGAGGTTGATACCAATCGGACGTTATACGATGGTTTGTTGCAACGCTACAAGGAAATTGGAGTTGCAGGTGGTGTCGGCACGAACAACATTTCCATCGTAGATCGTGCAAGTCAGCCGATATTTCCTCGTTCACCAAACTTATTGCTCAATGTATGCTTAGCCCTGGTAGGCGGCCTATTATTAGGCGTTTTGGCAGCACTTGGTTTAGACTATTTGGACGATTCCTTTAGAGCGCCAGAAGATATTGAACGTGAAATTGGATTGCCTGTGATTGGTGTCATTCCGAAACCAAATCCTGGAGAAACTGTAGAGGACCAACTGCTTAATGCCCGGTCCGCGATGGCTGAGGCTTATCGTTCGTTGCGGACAGGCCTTCAATTCTCGACAAGCGAAGGCCTGCCACGCACGCTGGTTATCACCAGTAGCAAGCCCTCGGAAGGCAAAACAACCACGTCAATTGCTCTTGCCCAATCACTCGCTAACTTGGGTCTGCAAATTTTGTTAATCGACGGTGATCTTCGCAACGCGTCAGTTCACAAGCGGATGCGCTGCGGCAACGAACTGGGCCTTAGTAACTATCTTTCTGGTTCGAAACAACCGGAAGACGTTGTTCAGTCAACACCGACTGTTGGATTGGTTGTTATCACTTCGGGGCCGCTACCGCCTAATCCAGCTGAACTGCTCAACGGTCCGCGCTTGCAATCATTGCTAGCGCTGGCAAGTCAGTCATTCGATCTTGTTCTTATTGATGGCCCACCCATTATGGGGCTTGCCGATGCGCCAATACTGTCGAGCGCTGTGCAAGCTACAATGCTGGTTGTTGCAGCCAACGAAACGCGCCGCAGTGTGGTAAAAGTAGCTTTGAAACGGTTACAACTTGCGCGGGCCAATGTTATTGGTGCTTTGCTGAACAAATTTGATGCGAAGCAGACTGGCTATGGCTATGGCTATGGTGAGTATGACTATCACAGTTATGGTGAAACACTTCAGTTACCTGCCCGAAATGAGTGAGTCCGGCAAAAGAGCAATTGACGTTGCAGTTGCTGTCTACAAGCAACCAAGTCAATTTTCCGTTCCCAGAATTGGAAACTATCCATCATGTATGCTGGACATCGTCAAAACAGCTGCGGGTGATGAAGAGACGATAAATTTGATTTCCAAAGATCTAAATATGCCTAGAGAAGCGGTTATAGAAATATGTAAGTTTTACCTCCGAAAACTCCTCACTGCTGGCGATAACGATCCTTTTCGCATGCTGGCACTGGATCGAGGTGCGACGGCCGACAACATCAAGGACCACAAGCGATGGCTGCTCAAGTGGTTACATCCTGACCGCAATTCGAGCAAATGGGAGTCCGCTCTGTTTTTGATGATTGGAAATGCGGCTCTTCAGCTTGAGGAAAGCAAGAGCGAAAAAGAAATATCAACATTGCCTGCTGCAAGAACCAACAGAAGGCGATCCTCTCAGACAACACTTTGGAAACATTCGAGGAGGCGTAAGAGAAAGTTCAGTACCCTGAAACTTTTAAAACCATTTATATTGGCAGTAGGCATTGGACTGGTCGCCGTATATGTTGTGACAAGCGCACTTTCAAGTTGGTCATTCGTTAGGCAGTTCACGCAATGATAGATGGGCCTCAGTATTTCAGCTTGATGATGCTTTGTTTTATGCAGACAAGGTTATACCATTGATGACAGAGATAATTCGCTTGATAGGTCTCTGTCTAATTGCTGTGTTAGTCGTGCTGACCATGATTGGATTGCCTGACGTTCTACAAGGTCAACAGATTAATTATATTGTCGATCCGAAGCTCGAAGGCGAAGCAATCACTTCGGCTTTAGGAAAGCTTGATTCTAACCAAATCAAGATTTTGCAAAAGCGCGAGATTGAAAATTTGCTCCAAGAACCTTTCAGTCCAAACTCGCTTAAAAATCTGAGTTTACTCTCTAATCTGGGCGCTAACAATGAATTGCAAGAGCAGTTAACTGTTCAGATTGCAAAGTTTTCGAGACGGAACGTCGCTGCACAAGTAGGAACTATAAATATTTTATTGGCACGCCGAAGGTTCGGTGATGCGCTGATCGAGGTCGATGCCCTACTTCGCGCTCGCCCCAAAATGATTGGCGTGATTCTGCCTGCGCTGTCGGCACTCGCTTCTGACAAAGACGGGGTAATAGCTGTAGCAAACACACTAAAAAGTGAACCACCGTGGCGTGCAGATTTTCTACAATATGTAATCAAAAACGATGCTGACGGAAATGCTCCTTTGATGCTTCTGAATGCTATTCGCAGTTCAAAAGGCAATGTTAAATCTGAGGAATTGGCATGGCTGATTGGCAAGCTCATTTTCGGCAAAAAAATTGAAAAAGCTTACTTTATTTGGTTGGACTTTCTACCAGCAGAAGATCTACGATATGTGGAAACGCTGTTTGACGGTGGTTTTGAGCGGGAGCCCAAGAATTTGTACTTTGATTGGACTATCGTACCACGCAATAACGCAAAAATATTCATCGATTTTCGACCGGGTACAGTTAGCAATCGTAGCCTTGCAATTGATTTTTTCGAAGATAAAGGCTTTTTTAGTAACGTATCCCAACTTACTCAGATTTCTCCCGGAAAATATCAGGTTAGTTTTGAGTTTATGGCGCAGAATCTAAAATCTGAACAAGGTTTGATTTGGAAAGTTAGCTGCGTTGACGGAGCAGAGCTTGGCATTAGTGAAGCGTTACACAAGTCCGGCCCTTGGCAAACTGCTACATTTTTAATTGAAGTGTCAAAATCGAATTGTAATAGTCAAGTTCTTAGACTTGAATCTGCAAGTTCTGCTGACTTAGACACTAAGATATCTGGAAAAATTTATTTTGACGAGTTTAAAATAACGCCACTTGAGGTCATAAATAGAGATACTCCAAACTGAACTTCAGGGCTTATCGTGTTTACGTTTCAATCATTAGTTAGCCAACTCAAAGAGATGACTTCAGCCAAGAAAATAGTCTTGGTCTTAGTTGCTGACCTCATAGTACTAAACTTGGCTGTAGTGCTTGCATATATGCTGAGACTTTCAGCACTTGAATTTCCACCATCTGCAAATTTTATTGCATATTTTATGGCACCCGTTTTGAGTGTCACCGTTGCTTACATTTTTCAGGTGTACGAAGCAGCGGCGAGGAACTACTCGCATTCTATTGAACGAAAGCTCGCAGCATCTCAGGTCGTAACTGCTTTCGTATGGTCGCTGTCTTTGCTGATTGTAGGAACTAGTGGCTTCGCACGGTCGACTGTCGCCATTTATACAATAATGGCGGTACTCGGCATGGTACTGCTCAGGCGGCTAGCATCTCTTATATTCAATTTCAAAGGTACTTCTTCACTGACCAATAGGCAAACGCCCGTTCTATTGTATGGGGCGGGGCGGGAAGGAATGGCAGTAGCAGATTCAATGCGCTTAAATGGCAAATACAAGCCAGTCGCATTTATAGATACTGATTATACACTTGTCGACCGAGTTGTTTCTGGGCTACGCGTTTTTCCGTTGGAAAATATCAGCACGGTTATTAGCACGTTCGCACCACGTGATATCATTATTGCCAAGCCAACGCTTGATCGCGGCAACCGACGTATTTTGGTCAAAATGCTTGTAGATCACGGTCTCGACGTAAAAATGGCACCTGGTTTAGAAGAGATCATTGATGGGAATGTACGAGTGGGTGATATACGTCCTATTCGTGTCGAGGACTTACTCGGTCGCGATCCAGTCCCGCCTGACCATGCACTCATGGAAAAAATTGCTTACGATAATGTCATTATGATTTCTGGTGCCGGTGGATCGATAGGGTCGGAGCTGGCACGGCAAGTGGCACAATTTGGTCCAAAAAAGATCGTGCTAGTTGAGAACAACGAATACGCGTTATTTGAAATTCATAGAGAATTGGAGGCCAAATATAACGGAATTCATGATTTGAAGATACTTCCATGTTTAGCAGACGTGCAATCAAGAGAAAGTATGGAATCTATTCTGAAGGCGAATTCTGTTGACGTTGTATTTCATGCAGCAGCATACAAACACGTGAGAATGGTGCAAGAAAATGCTGTCGCGGGCATATACAATAATGTATTCGGCACCCGGGTGTTGGCCGAAGCAGCAATAAAAACCCAAGTGAAGCGATTTATATTGATTTCTACTGATAAAGCGGTGCGACCAACTAGCACGATGGGTGCCACAAAGCGTGTGTCAGAAATGGTAATTCAAGCCTTCGCTTCGACCAAAAAGCACGCTACCATTTTCTCGATGGTGAGGTTTGGCAATGTGCTGGGATCGACGGGTTCTGTTGTTCCGTTGTTTCGAGAACAAATTTCAAACGGCGGTCCCGTCACAGTTACTCATCCAGATGTTACCCGTTACTTCATGTTAATTCCAGAAGCGGCGCAACTTGTGATTCAGGCGGGAGCTATGGCGGTTGGAGGTGAAGTATTTGTCCTTGATATGGGTGAACCAATCAAAATTTTGAGTTTGGCGGAAACCATGATTGGGCTTTCAGGACTACGCCACAAGAATAAAAATGAAACCGCACCAGGCATCGATATAGTTTTTACAGGACTAAAAGACGGAGAAAAACTTTACGAAGAATTGCAAATTGGCACTGATATATCATCGACTTCTCACCCTCGCATAATGCAAAGTAACGAGTTTTTTCTACCTCACAGCAAGCTGTTTGAAGAGCTGGATCATTGGAAATTTGAGGATGAACCCTTCAATGCTGTCTCGAATTTGATGAAGCTGGCCAAATCCAGCCCTGAAAGCGTGTAATCAAAGATCAATAAACGTTAATTTCTAAATGATTTTTCCAATCTGCAGATCGTCGCAATAAAATACGTTAGAGCATTGATTTTAGTAAGGAAAAACGTCGATTTTCATCATAAATCAAAAGACGAGAAGAAAACCAAATTGGAAGACATAAGTAAGATTTTTCCTCACCCTTAATCATTCGTACATAGCTTTGAATTGACGCGGAGTTCTTTTAATTGTTGAAAATGAAAAACAGGAATTTCTCGTCAACCGTAGGCGTTGCCATCGTTGGATGCGGTGGCTGGGGGAAAAATCTTGCACGTAACTTGCAGGTCCTCGGGTCGCTAAAAGTCATAGTTGATCCAAGTGAGAAAGCGAAAAAGTTGGCTTTTGACATGGGCGTTCAGTTTGTTGATGATCTTGAGACGGTGTTTGCAAATAGTACAATTGCGGCTGTCGTCATAGCAACCCCGGTTGAAACGCACTTTCAAATAGCAAAGCGTTGCCTTTTGGCAGGCAAAGACGTTTTTGTTGAAAAGCCCATTTCGCTGAATGTGGAAGAGGCGCTGCAACTCCAGTCTATAGCGGACAACATGGGCAACGTGCTTATGGTTGGTCATTTGCTTCAGTATCATCCAGTGTTTATCAGGTTGCTCGCTATGGTACAAGCAGGTGAATTTGGGAAGGTTCACTACGTGAGCTCAAGCCGGTTGAACCTTGGAGTAATACGAAGTGAAGAGAATGTTTTGTGGAGTTTCGCCCCGCACGACATATCAATGGTTTTGGCAGTAGCAACCCAAACACCATCTTATGTTCAAGCATCAGGCGTTTGCATTTTGCAGCAGGACATTGAAGATACAACAACGCTACACATGGAATTTCAAAGTGGTTTAAAGGCAGACATAACCTCTTCTTGGCTATATCCTTTGAAGGAGCAACGATTTGTGGTCGTTGGCAGTAGTGGGATGGCTATATTTTCTGATACCCGCCCTTGGTCAGAAAAATTGCAAGTTATGCGGAACAGAATTATTTGGAAAAATGGTCGACCGAGAGTCCAAGAAGGAGTGACCGAATTCGTCCCAGTTGAGGAGGGAGAGCCTTTAAGGCGCGAATTAGAGCATTTCTTACAATGTGTCGCCAACCGGAGCAGGCCACTCACGGACTCTAATGAAGCCATTGGAGTATTGCGTGTTTTGCAGGGAGGGCAGCTGTCGCTCAACGAAAGTGGACGGAAAGTTGCTTTGAAAAATCCTGTGCAAGAGAGTGTAGCATCTACCTTAAAGGACGTAACAGTGCACAGCACTGCCTTCATTGACAATGATGTTTCTATCGGTCGTGGGAGTAAGATATGGCATTTTTCCCATATCCTGCCTCGTTCGCAATTGGGAGCTAATTGCATAATTGGTCAGAACGTGATGATTGGGCCTGATGTGCAGATAGGCGATCGCTGTAAAATCCAAAACAACGTTTCTATCTATAAGGGGGTAACGCTAGGTGATGACGTATTCTGTGGACCCTCCATGGTATTTACAAACGTGTTAACCCCGCGTGCCCATATTGAAAGAAAGAATGAATTTGATTTAACAAATGTTGGTCAAGGTGCTACGCTGGGAGCAAATTGTACGGTTGTTTGCGGAAATGACATCGGAGCGTACGCTATGATTGGCGCGGGTGCAGTGGTTACCAAATCAGTTCCGCCACATGCATTGATGGTTGGCAACCCTGCGCGACAAATAGGTTGGGTCAGCAGGGCTGGCGAACGGCTGGGACTAGATATGGTTTGCCCGAGGACAAAGGAAAGATATGATTTTCCGTCGCTCTAGTATAATGTTCATATCGTAGATAATAGGGTAACGATGCAGAACGCTAAAGGCCATTGCTAGAAGTATTACAGTTTTGCCGGAACGTTTTTTGCATTTGAACTAGTTGATAAATTTTATTTTCTATGTGGCTAGACTTAAAAGTCTACGATTTTAAAGAACCAAGCGACAGTTAAGGATATTGTAAAACTATTTCATTCGATAAAGACTTATCGAATATAAACGATCCAGCTGGGGCAGAGACATAAATGCAATTTACGGGCTTGCAGGCACAATACAATCTTTTGAGGGAAAACTTGGAGACAGCCATTTCCGGTGTATTGGAACATGGCCAGTTCATCATGGGACCAGAAGTCAAGACTTTTGAGCACCGCCTTTCGCTATTCTGCGGCGCTAAACATGCGATTTCCGTGGGCAACGGCACAGATGCGTTGCAAATTGCCTTGATGGCATACGGAGTTGGTTTTGGTGACGCTGTACTAGTTCCGTCTTTTACATACACGGCAACTGCTGAAGTTATACTTGTTCTCGGAGCAACTCCGGTCTTTGTGGATGTAGATCCGGAGACTTACAACATCAGTCTGTTAAGTCTGAAAAATGGGTTCGATGTCGCGGTGCGCCAAGGGTTAAGACCACGTGCGATAATTGCAGTAGACCTGTTTGGCTTACCTGCTGACTGGGAATATTTAAATGAACTGGCCAATGAAAGATCGCTAAAGCTCATTGCTGATGGAGCGCAAAGTTTTGGCGCGTCAAATAGTGTTGGAAACAAAGTTGGAACTCTTGCCCCAGTGACCACATCAAGCTTCTTTCCCGCAAAACCGTTGGGCTGCTATGGAGACGGTGGCGCCATATTTACCAATGATGATGAGCTGGCGGACACTATGAAATCCATACGTGTGCATGGCCAGGGGAGAGAAAAGTATGAAACAGTGCGCATCGGCATGAACAGTCGGCTGGATACTATTCAGGCCGCTATTCTACTTCAAAAAATTGAAGTGTTTTCTGAAGAAATAGATAGTCGCAACAGACTCGCAGACATATACTCTACAGCCTTGAGCAAACATGTAATTGTGCCGGTAAAACCCGTCGGTGTCACTTCGGCTTGGGCGCAGTATACAGTTAAATTTTCGAGACGTGACGCCTTGCAGGCGAATTTGAGAGATCGCAAAATAGCCACGGCAGTCTACTACCCTAAGCCAATGCATCTGCAAAAAGCGTATGAGCATTATACTCTGCCGGGAATTTCACTTGCAGTATCGGAACGTCTAAGCACAGAAGTTCTCAGCCTCCCAATGAATCCATATTTTAAAACTTCTGAAGCCGAAAATGTTTGTGATGCGGTCTTGGCTGCAGTCGGGGATTGCACTTAAATGACCTTGAAGCCTGCACAAACTCTCGCTCAGAAAATCGAACAGCGGACTGCAAAAGTAGGTGTAGTAGGCCTCGGCTATGTGGGATTGCCATTAGCCATCGCGTGCTTAAACGCGGGATACGATGTGATTGGCTTTGACGTAGACCAAACGAAGGTGTCGATGTTGCAACGTGGGCAATCACCAATTGGCCGTATTCCAAACACAGTATTGAAGATGAAAAACGCGGAAGGGAAATTTGTAGTTTCCACCACTTATTCGTCGCTGGCGGACAGTGACATCATCGTTATATGTGTGCCGACGCCATTGAACAAACATCGTGAACCGGACCTGTCCTATATCGTTCAATCAACGAGCGGTATTGCGCAAATCTTGCGGAAATCACAGCTAATTTCATTAGAATCTACCACCTACCCAGGTACAACACGCGATATCATGCGACCAATCCTTGAGGCTGGCGGATTAACCTCCGGTTCTGACTTCTTTCTAGCATTTTCACCGGAACGTGAAGATCCAGGAAATCCTGATTTCCATACTGCGACCATCCCCAAAGTAGTAGGCGGGGATGGCGCCGACGCTAGCCGTCTGGCAACTGCATTTTACGCGAGTGTTGTCGAGCGGGTCGTGCCAGTATCCAGCTGTGAAGTTGCAGAAGCGGTAAAGCTGACTGAGAATATATTCAGATCTGTAAATATAGCCCTCGTCAACGAGCTGAAGCTCATTTATGGACGCATGGGCATCAATGTATGGGAAGTGATTGACGCGGCCAAAACCAAACCCTTTGGATTTATGCCGTTCTATCCTGGGCCTGGCCTCGGCGGCCATTGTATTCCGATTGATCCATTTTACCTCACTTGGAAAGCGCGTGAATTTGAGGTGCCGACGCGGTTTATAGAGCTCGCGGGGGAAATCAACACCCGTGCGCCTTATCATGTTGTAGATTCTCTAGTTGCTGAACTGGGCCGGCACAGCAAGAAGGCTGTCAATGGATCGACAATCTTGATGGTCGGGCTGGCTTACAAAAAGAATGTTGAAGACACCCGCGAAAGCCCAGCTTTTACCTTAATTCGTCTGATCGAAGAGCGAGGTGGCCAGGTCGATTATCACGACCCGTTTGTACCTGAAGTTCCGCACATGCGCGAACACTCTGAAATGGCCGGACGAAAGAGCATCAGTTTTGATACGAATACCCTGTCGCGGTACGACGCTGCGATAATTTGTACCGATCACGATGGCGTAGATTACGGTATGTTGGCAAAGTCTGTGGGCCTCGTCATCGACACGCGCAATGCCTTAAGATATATTGTAGACCGTTCAAACATCGTGATGGCTTGATTATCGGAGAAAAAAGGCTTGGCAGTACCTTATTTTAGACTTGAGGTCACAGAAGCAGAATGTAAGGCAGTTGAAGCTGTTCTTCGCTCAGGTTGGCTGACAACGGGCAAACAATCACAAGCTTTTGAGGTGGAGTTCGCAGCTAGAATTGGAGACGGTGTGGAAGCAATTGCAGTCAATAGCAATACATCTGGAATGCACTTAGTATTGGAAGCCTTGGGTGTTGGTCCGGGCGATGAAGTGATAGTGCCTAGTCTCACATTTACTGCTACCGCCGAAGTCGCGCGTTATCTTGGCGCTACAGTGAAGTTGGTAGATGTTGACGCAAAAACACTTAATATTGATCCTGCTAAAGTCGAACAGGCGATCACATCTAAAACCAAGGTGATCATGGTTGTGCATTATGCAGGATTGGCCGCTGACATGACTGCTTTGGGTGCAATCGCTGAAAGACATGGCGTTAGCCTTGTGGAAGATGCGGCTCACAGCTTTCCCGCAACCTTTAACAGTGCACCAATTGGCCGTTCTGGCGGTCGCGCTGCAATTTTCAGTTTTTATGCAAACAAAACAATTACCACTGGCGAAGGTGGCATGATTGTAACCGCCGATAAAGAATTGGCAAAGCGTTGTCGGGTAATGCGTCTTCACGGAATTGACCGAGATGCATTCCAACGCTTCACTGGGAACTCATCGCTGTGGCAGTATGACGTTGTGGCGCCAGGCTTCAAATATAATTTGACGGACATTGCCGCTGCATTCGGACGTGAGCAATTGAAGTTTGCAGAAACGAATCGAGCGAGACGACAAAATATTGCAGAGTCGTATCGCGCTGGGTTCTTAAATCTCCCTTTGGTATTACCTGCGCACGGTAATGAAAACAACATTCATGCATGGCATATTTATCCCATAAGGATTGAAAAAACGTCGGTTTTGAAGCGTAAGGATTTTGAAACGGCCCTGCAAACTGCAGAAATTGGATATTCGGTACACTACACGCCTTTACACAGGCTAACCTACTGGAAAAACTTGTGCGGCGTTGCAGATGATCAGTTACCTGTTTCTTCTTCACATGGCGATACAACATTGAGCCTGCCAATATTCTCGGCGATGAAAGACGAAGAAGTCAATGAGGTCATTGACATTGTAAGTTGTGCGTTCAAGAGCAATTCGTCATGAATTGGGAAAAACGTCTTTTTGATATTCTGGCATCACTTTTCGCTATGATTGTTTTTTTTCCGTTCATGATCGTCATCGCGATTATAATTAAGTGCGAAAGTTCCGGTCCGGTATTTTTTTCTCAGATGCGCGTTGGACGAGGGGGAATTCCATTCCGGCTGTATAAGTTCAGAAGCATGACAACGGCCAAATCGGCGCAACGTATGACATTGACTGTAAAAGGAGATATGCGGATCACCAGGGTTGGATGGGTGTTGCGTAAATTCAAGCTTGATGAAATTCCACAACTGGTCAACGTACTTATAGGCAACATGTCAATAGTGGGTCCCCGTCCAGAAGTTCCGGAGTACATGGCGCTCTATTCACATGCGCAGCAGGAGATTATTCTTTCGGTTCGACCGGGCCTCACGGATTTTGCTGCGATAGCATTGCGGGATGAAGAAGAAATTTTAGCGTCTTACCCAGATCCGGAATTAGCTTATCGCAATATCTTAATGCCACAGAAGTTCGAATACTACAGGCAGTATGTGGAGGAACGTTCGTTATTGCTCGATCTGAAATTAATTTTACGAACACTGTTGGTGATCTTCAACGCGCCAAAAATCGAAATCAAAATCCATGAATGAAATCCAATCGGTACGCGAACGTTACGCGCGCCGAAAAAATATTCCCCGTTCGGTTTATGACCCGCTTCGCGCTGTAAATGTTGCTTTCCGGCAGGAAAAATTGAGGCATGTAGCCACTCTACTTTTGGGCTGGCTAGCAGGCGAACAATTGAGTGAAAAAACGATACTCGAAATTGGATGCGGCAATGGAAGCAATCTTTTGGAACTTATGCTTTTAGGTGCCTCCCCTGAACTCATTACTGCTAATGAGCTACTTGAACTTCGATTATTAGACGCTCGCAGCAGGCTTCCCCCTTCGGTTACTATCCTAGGGGGCAACGCGCTAGATTTACCTATTGCTGAAAACACGTTTGACCTCGTTTTGCAGTCAACCGTGTTCAGTTCAATACTCGATTCCGATTTTCAGAAGCAATTGGCCGTACACATGATGCAAATGTTGCGGCCGGGCGGTGCAGTTCTGTGGTATGATTTTGTAGTCAACAACCCCAACAATCCCGATGTTCGCGGCGTACCGTTGCGGCATGTGAAAGCGATGTTTCCAGGTTGTAACTTTCAAATCCGGCGCGTCACTCTTGCCCCGCCCATAGCGCGTAAACTGGGGCCTTTAGTGAGGGTTGCCTATCCTGTGTTGGGCTCCATTCCATTTTTGAAGACCCATGTTTTGTGTCTGATCACTAAACAAACTGCATGAATATCTGGTATTTTCACCCCTACGCTGGTGGGCCCGGGATTGGACGATATTTTCGACCTTTCCGGCTCGCACGGGAGTGGAATGCAATGGGCCATCAAGCTGATGTGTTTGTTTCAGCCAACCACCATCTGCTTGACGGCAAAGTACCATTGGCTACAAAAACAGTCGTAGAAGGTGTGACTTATCACGCGCTGTCAGCCCGAACCTACAGCGGCAATGGCATGTCTCGCTTGCTGAACATGTTTGATTATTGCCGAAGCATGTTGCGATTGTCGAATCCACGCGCCTTTGCCTTGGCGAAACCCGATGTTGTAATCATATCGTCTCCACACCCCTTCGCATTTTACCCAGCATGGTGGCTGGCGCGGCGGCATGGTGCGAAACTTGTGTTCGAAGTACGCGATCTATGGCCTCTGAGCATGATTGAAATTACCGGTATGAGCCGCTGGCACCCGCTGGTGATGTTTTTGGCTCTGACAGAGCGCCTTGCCTATCGTACATCAGATCTTGTTGCGTCATTGCTGGCGGGCGTTGAGGATTATATGAATGAACGGCACATGGCCTATAAGTCCTTCGTATGCATTCCCAATGGCCTGGAACCGGAAGCTGAAATACATCCCTCAGTCGTGCACCCCCTCGTGGAAACCATCAAGGCATGGCAAGCTAAAGGAAAAAAGGTGATCATCCATCCCGGTGCCATGGGTCCACCCAATGGGCTGGATTTACTGATTGAAGCCATGGCTTATCTCAAAGCGGACGGCCACGGCGAGCGCTTTGTCGCCATCCTGCTGGGCGACGGGGTGGATCGCCAAAAGCTGCAAGAGTTGGCGCAGCGCAAGGGCTGTCAGAATGTTATATTCGCGCCATCTGTGTCCAAGGCCGTGGCCCGCCAGATTACTGCTGCGTGCGATTTTGGCTATCTCGGCGGAAAGCCTCACCCATCGCTCTACAGATATGGCATCAGCTTCAACAAATTGCTGGACTTTGTAGCACTCGGTAAACCGTGTATTTTGCCGATGACCGCCCGATTGCCGGATGCATTGGCCGGTCATGCGGGCGTCTTGGCTTGCGAATCCAGCGCCCAAAGCGTAGCCCAGGGCCTGTTGCAGCTCAAAGCAAGCGCAAGCCAAAGCACCACTGCCAACACAGATGTGCTGCAAGCCTTGAGCTATGAAGCCTTGGCGAAAGTGTATATTGAGGCGATTGGAGAAAATTGAACTTTCAAATACTTTGAAGTTGCAAAATTCCCATAAATCACTGATTTCTATTTGCAATAATAAACTCAAAACGTATGATGATGTAAACCGCTAAGACTTGGAGAATACATGCACGCTGTGATTCTGGCGGGTGGATTGGGAACAAGGTTGAGGCCTTTTTCTATTACGATCCCGAAACCGTTGTTGCCATTGGGTGACAGACCTATTGTTGATATTTTGCTTACTCAATTGAGCTTGCATGGGTACTCGTCTGTGAGCATTTGTTTGGGCTATATGGCACCATTGTTCCAAGCCATGATTGGCGATGGTTCAAAATGGAAAATGAAAATTGACTATGTGCTTGAAGAGCAGCCGCTTGGCACTGCGGGAGCACTCAGGCTGATCAAGAATTTGCCTGAGCATTTTCTGGTGGTCAATGGCGATACACTCACGAGTCTGAATTTTGGATTATTGTATTGTTCACATGTTAAATCCGAAGCTGTTGCGACTGTTTTTTCGGCCCGCATAAACGAGTATGTCGATTATGGAGTGGTCGAGTTTGACTCCTACGGTACTCTGAAATCTTATACCGAGAAGCCTACAAATGTCTATCATGTGAGCACTGGGGTTTATGCTCTTTCACGCAATATAATGGAACATGACAATGGCATCGGGCGCTTGGATATGCCTGATCTTTTTCGACGTGCGATGGAAGCAGGACAAAAGATTTACTGCCACCGCGAAGACAGCGTTTACTGGCGCGATATTGGGCGGTTTGATCATTTTGAAGCCGCCTCAAAAGATTTTCAGGAAAAGCCTGAATTGTTTTTTGGTAGGCAAGCCGAGAAATTCTAGAAATGAAAGTTGTCTTACTCGGCGGCAATGGGTTTTTGGCCAAGCAGGTTGGCTCATATTTAGAAAACCAATTAACACTGGAAGTTCTGTACGTAAGCCGAACGGCAATTGAACGCGCCAATTATGTGCGGTGTGACTTGTCAAATAAGCCTGAAGTCGTCGAGCTACTCTCATCCGTTCAGCCTGATGTTGTGGTCAATATGGCCGGAGTGGTGGCGGGAACTGAACGCGAGTTGTTTTTAGCCAATACAGTTTTGCCCGTTGTGGTGGCCGAATCGATCAAAATACGATCTCCGCACACTCGGTTTGTTCATATTGGGAGCGCGGCGGAATACGGGTTTGTAAGTGAAGGTGCGATAATCTCAGAAGACACTGAATGTAATCCTGTCAGTGTTTACGGCCACAGCAAGCTTGCTGCAACCCGTTACTTATTGTCCAAAAACGTCCAACGGAACGCACAGATTTGCGTATTGCGGCTCTTCAATGTTGTTGGGAAAATCAATTCACCCAATCAGTTTGTGGGTGCCTTCGTTCAAAGAGTTGTCGCTGCTCGTGCATCTGGCGCAACCGTTGTAAAAATGGGACCACTCAACGCAATTCGTGATTTTGTGACCTTGGGCGATTTTCAGTCCCTTGTTTATAAACTGCTTTTGAATCATCCTTCTTCAAATCTTGTGAATGTTTGCAGTGGAGTTGGGCGGCAAGTGCGCGGTGTTATTGATTATTTGAGCCATGCACTGGGGGATATCGGTGTTGAAGAAGTTAGCGGGGCGGGGTCAGTTAATGCGAGCGACAGCATTGTGGGCAATCCGCATGTGTTTTTGCATCTGTTGGGAAAGTCAACGGCCACACCAATTGAAATAGAGATGGACTCAATATGGGAATGTGTTGAGTGGAAATAAACTCGGACGAAAACGCGAGTGACGACCGCATTACAAAAACAAAGGTTGGAATTTTACTCGCATTTGACTCGCCTTGGAGTATTGATATTGCATGTCGATTGGACGTGGAAGATATGTCAGTTGTATGTATTGGCCATCTGGATTCTGATCAAGCTCAACTTTTTCCGCGAACGAAAGAAGGCTTGCAGAGACTAAAAAATTACAACATCGAGGTCGAGATTTTAAGCAGATCCTCTAACCGTCTCTGGAGTTCTATTGCTGGCGCGGCGCAACTTCGGAAGATAGTTAAAAATGCGAAATTGGATGTTCTATTGTGCCTTTATGGCGGAAAGCTTGCACTGCTTGCCGCTGCAAGCTTTTCAAGTCCCTACGCAATTTATTGGGTGGGCAGCGATGTTCTTAGAATTACAAACTTAAAAGTAATTGTTGCACAAATGCTGGCTAGATTTGCCGCCCTCAATATTGCGAATGGCCATCGATTGTCCGACGTTGCAAAAAAAAGGCTTGAGTGCGACTCAATTCTTCCGCTCTACATTGGCATTGATACTGAATATTGGAAGCGCAAAACTATTGAGACTGCCAATCGAATTGTTTGCACACGTTGGTTTGAAGATATTTATGACAATGAAACAATTATACGGGCTTTTTCACACGAGTTACCTCCACTCGATTGCAATGTTGTTTTTACGTCCTCAGGAAGTGGGTTTGAGCGCGCGCGGATGCTTGCCTTCGACACTGTGAAGGATAGGGGAGCTAATAGCGTCCAACTTCTTGGCGGGGTAGACCGAGACAGACTTTTTGGAGAGCTCGACAAAGCGAGCGTTTTTATTTCCATGGCAAAATCCGATGGAACGTCAACTGCGTTGCTTGAGGCCATGGCGATGGGGCTTTTTCCGATTGTTAGCGACATAGCCGCGAATCGTGAATGGGTGGACGTGCATGGTTGCGATTGTATACTGGTTCCCGTTGGCGACGCCCAAAGGCTGAACCGTGAGATTTCAGAAATTATTGTGGATAGAAATCGTAGAGTGGCTGCAGCAATCAGAAATCGGCACATTGTTGTGTCCGTCGCATCACAAATGCAGACTACGCGGCAGCTCTCAAAGTTGCTATCAGACATCGCAGCACAACGGCAAAGCAAGTAAATTAATGCGAAAAGGCCAATGATATGTTCTTAAGCGAAAATCTGACTCAGGTTGCAACTGGACGCAAAAATTCATTCTTTGCCGAAGATTTTGAAAACAATCAGAAGCTCATGCGTGATTTTTATCGCGGAAAGTCGGTTTTGGTAATTGGTGGGGCAGGAACGATTGGCGCTGCCTGCATACGCGAGATATTAGCTTTCAATCCTGCGCGGTTGGATATTGTTGATATCAACGAAAACGGCTTGGCAAATCTTGCCCGTACAATTCGTTCCGACAGAAGTTTGGTGCAAGAGACCAACATCAGTTTCAATACTTTAGATTTTGGTTCGGCGGCGATGCAATTGTTAGTGGACTTGATAGCCCCTTGGGACACGGTGCTCAATTTTGCCGCTGTCAAACATGTTCGCTCTGAAAAGAACTTGCCCTGTATTCTGCACATGCTGAATGTCAATGTGTGCAAGCAGGCCTTCTGCTTTGACCTTATTGCCAAAGCGCATAAGCAGTTGGACTATTTTGTCATATCTACCGACAAAGCTGCAAATCCGGCCAACCTTATGGGCGCCAGCAAAAAACTTTTGGAGTTGGCGGTCTTCACCAATTCGGAAAAATGGCCAAGCTGCACAACTTCATCAGCACGCTTTGCCAATGTTGCATTCTCGGCTGGAAGTCTGCTTGAAAGTTTTGTCGATCGTTTCCGCAGCAATGTCCCACTCGCATGCCCTGATAAAACGCAGCGTTATTTCATTTCTCCACGCGAAGCGGCTCAAATATGTTTGCTAGGGCAGGCTGCCAAACGAGATAAAACGGTTGTGGTGCCGCGCATGAATGCCGATGAAAACCTGACCGAGCTTAGCGTTGTAGCAGAAAAATTTCTACAAAGTATGGGGTTCGAGCCGATTTTTGTGACCACGGAAAACGAAGGATTTGGCAGAATGAAAGCGGCAGTTGAACGTAAACAATGGCCCGTCATATTAACGCCACGCGACACGGCAGGAGAGAAGGAGTTTGAAATATTCGCTGGAAGCAATGATAAGCTGGAAGAGATTGGATATAAAAGTATTCAAGGCGTCAGATTCAATTGCCCGTCACAGTCAAAAATGGAACCCTGGTTGCAGTGGCTTGATGATGTAGTCAATGGAAAACAGCAACCAAGTCTTGAAAGTATCGACGCTGAAATATCGAAATTGATACCAGAATATGTTCATATTACGGGTAAGAAGTTATTGGACGACCGCATCTAACGGCGCAACTTTCGATTAAAGAATTGCACGTTAAAAATTAACTCTCCAAAGTAGA
>CAXTKL010000009.1:3650-43133 GCA_964244825.1 uncultured Aestuariivirga sp. | reverse complement strand
CAAATGGTACAGCCACCCCGGCTCGAACGGGGGACCTCTAGATCCACAATCTAGCGCTCTAACCAACTGAGCTATGGCTGCATATGTGGGGTTCACTAGCGGCACGGGCGGGCAAATTCAACCTGCAAAAAGAAAAGGCCCCGCATTTCTGCAAGGCCTTCAGGTAAGGGTCGCCGGGGAGGAGGTCGGCGGACCCTGAAATGTCAAATATCAGGCAACCTTCGGCATGAAGGGCTTCATGACATCAGCCATCGGTGCTGAGGTTTCCTTCAGCCAGTCCGCATAGAACTTGCTCATGGCTTCGGTCTGCTTGGCAACCGCGTCCTGCTGCTGCTTGAAGAACGACTGTTGCAGGCTCCACAGGGCTTCCGGGGTCTTGGCGGCCAGGGCTTCACGGGTGAAAGCAAAAGCGGCTTTGGTGTTTTCTTCCGCAATTTCCACGGCCTTGGTATTCAGGCTGGCGAACTGGGTCTTGGTCTTTTCGATTGTTTCGTTGATCTGCATGGCGAACCTCGTTGGTTGGGATGATGCTCAGCATATAGGCAGATTTATTGTGCAATGCAACATTAATTTTGCATTGCACCATGATTCCCCACAGGACAGTGGTTAATGAAGTCTGGACGAAACCTGTAAAAACCGATTAATTGGCTATGCTTAGCCGTGTTTGATGCGAGTCTGGGCGCGGTTTGCATTTAAAGCGTAGGGGCCATGACAGAACTTCAACCCACCCTGGAAGACCTGCGGGATGTTGACTCGCCGGCCTGGCTGTGGGATTCGGCCCGGGCCCGCATTGTCTGGGCCAACCGGGCGGGCGTGCTGGCCTTTGACGCAAGTTCACTGTTTGACCTGATAGACCGGCCCTTTGACACCCAGGAGGCGGGTGTGGCCCGGGTCATGGCGCTGGCGGGGCAATTGGAGCGTGGCAGAGCGGAAAAGGCGCTGCTGCATTTTCCGTCCGTGGGGGCGGTGGTGCCGCTGCTGTGCCACTGCTGGCTGCACAGCCTGGCCGATGGGCGGGCAGGCGTGCTGGTGGTGCAGGAACCGGAGAAGCTGCGGATGTCCGTGACGCCTGATGCGCTTGCCGGATCAGTGATGGCCGCCCTGCCGGTGGCCCTGTTGGTGCTGAACGGCGAAGGGCGCTTTCTACATGGCAACGAGGCAGCGCAGAAACTGCTGGCGGCGGATGGGCATTTGAGCCTGGCTGAACTCGTAGGGTCAGAGGAGCGGGCGGCAAAACTACTGGCGCGGCTGTCAGCCACGGCCCTGGTGACGACGACCGAACATGTGAAATCCCGCGATCTCAAATGTGTGTTCACGCGGGCGGGCGATGGCACCATCGCCCTGATGGTCGAAGACGTGACTGCGCGGCGCGCGCTGGAACAGGACATGTTGTCCCGGCAGATTGCGGCGCTCGATGCAAAAGTTGCGGCAGCAGCTGTGGTCGCGCCGGAACCAACTGCGGCGGAAGCTTTTGAAAACCTTGGCAAAAGCATCGAAGCGGCGGTGAAAGCCAATGTCCAGCTTGCAGTTGTAGAGCCGCCACCTCCAGAAGTGACGCTACCGGAGCCACGCAAGATACCCTTCGTGCCCGACGCCATTCGCAACAGTCTGGAGCGGACGGGCAAGGCCATTCTGGTGGGCCGGAATGATGAGGCGCTGTTCGCCACGTCGCATGTTGCAGCTCTTCTCGGCTTTGATGACGTATCGCAGGTGTTTCAGCATCCAACGCTGTGGCAGGCTCTGTTTCAAACCAGCAGTGGTGCTGCTCTGTCGGTGGCGACGGCCACAGGCCAGACGGAAGCCTTTGATGTCACCCGGGCGCAGATTCCATGGCAGAATGGAATGGCGGATCAATTCATCTTGCGGGCGATAAAGCTTGAAGAAACAAAGCCCATCGAAACACCGTTGAGGCTCGTTGTGCAACCGCCCGTCGAGATCATATCGTTTCCGGTGGTCGAACCCGTGGCCGAGGCCGCTGCTCCGGTTGCCGCAGCTGAACCCGTGGCCGAGGTGGAAGAACCCGTGCTGAGTGACAGCGCCATTGCCTACGAGGAATTGAAAGCCATCGTTGATGTGGCTTCTGATGGCATTGTGACTCTTGACAAGGATGGCAGCATTCTGGGCTTCAGTGCGGGGGCAGAAGCGATCTTCGGTCTGACGGAGGCCGAAGTGCTGGGGCGACCCCTGGGTGCACTGCTCAAAGCAGAAAGCCGCAAAGTGTGGCGGGACTATATGGCGGGCTTCATCGGCCCCGGGCTTGCCAGCGTGTTCAATGACGGGCGCGAAGTGGTGGCGCAGACGCGGGAAGGTGATGCCGTGCCGCTGTTTGTCAGCATCAGCCGCTTGCAATCACCCAAATCCCGGGCAGCGCTGTGTGCCGTGGTGCGCGACATCACCACGTGGAAACGCACGGAGCGGGAATTGCGCCAGGCGAAAGACCTGGCGGAACAGGCCAACCGGCAGAAATCGGATTTTCTCGCCCGCATCAGCCATGAACTGCGCACACCCTTGAATGCCATCATGGGTTTCTCGGAAGTCATGCGCACGGAACGCTTTGGCGAATTGCGCAACGACAAATACCGGGGCTATGCCAACGACATTCACTCCAGCGGTGAACATCTGCTGGCGCTGATCAATGACCTGCTGGATTTGTCAAAGGTCGAATCCGGAAAACTGGAATTGAACTTCACGGCAGAAAGCGTTGCCGATGCAACGGAGCATGCCCTGCGGCTTTTGCAGGAGGATGCCCGCAATGCCCGCGTGTTGATGCGCACGGCGTTTCCCGCCAAGCTGCCGCGTGTTGTGGCCGATCACCGGGCGCTGCGGCAGATCATGCTCAACCTGTTGTCCAATGCGGTGAAATACACCAATGCGGGGGGACAAGTTGTCATCTCCGCCGCCATGGAGCAGGATGGTTCGCTGGCCCTGCGTGTGAAAGACACGGGCATTGGCATGACGGATGAACAGCTGCAGGACGCGTTGCAACCCTTCACCCGGATTGAATCACCCAACCGGGAGCGCCAGGGCACTGGGCTTGGCCTGCCTTTGACCAAGGCGCTGACTGAAGCAAATCGCGCCAGCTTCCACATGTCGAGTGCGCCCAACCAGGGCACGCTGGCGGAGATTGTTTTTCCGGGCACACGGGTGCTGGCGGAATAAATGGCCTTGGCCCGCAGAGACGGTGACGCCGGGTTTCGCCGTGCGCTGACGTTGACGGGACTGGTAGCTGTCGTTGCGGCACTTCCGATTCTGGCGATTTTCTATCTGTCGTTCACGGGCAGCAACAGCAGCTGGCCAGTGAATCTGCCGCGTCTGATTTTGACCACTGTAGAACTATGTGGTGGTGCAGGGATGATTGCACTTGTCATCGGCACGGTCATGGCCTGGCTGGTAACGTTTTACAGTTTTGCCGGGCGGCGGTTTTTGAAATGGATGGCGCTGCTACCATTGGCACTGCCGGGGTACATTATCTCTTTCGTCTATGTTGACGCTTTTACCTATGCGGGGCCCGTACAGCAAAGCTTGCGCGATCTGTTTGGCTGGACGAGACCCGCGGACTACTGGTTCCCCGAAATCCGTTCGACAGGCGGGGCCATGGTGGTGATGGCACTGGCACTTTACCCCTATGTCTATCTTGCAGGATTGGCTACGTTCATGCGACAGCCCATGAACCAATTGCATGTGGCCCGTACCCTGGGGCGCGGTCCACTGCGGGCCTTCGCTGAAATCGCCCTGCCCCAGGCAAGGCCAGCCCTGTTCATTGGCACCTTGCTGGTGATCATGGAATGTATCAATGACATTGGTGCGGCCACGTTTTTCGGCATCGGCACAATCACCACGGCGGTCTATGGCACGTGGCTGGATCAGGGTGACCTTGCGGGAGCCGCCCAACTGGCTTCGCTGCTGATCCTGTTCATGGCGCTTCTTGTCTATCTCGAAACGATTGCAAAGGCACGAACCCTGCGGGATGCCAAGAACACAGGTGTTCTGGTGCGCACAACGCTGCGGGACTGGCGGGGAGCCTTGGCCTGTTTGGCGATGGCGGTGCCTGTGTTCCTGGGATTTGCACTTCCGGTTATCCTGCTGGTCCAGCACGGCCTGCGGCGCTGGCGGGAAGCCTTTACCAGCGATGATGCAACGGCGATCTGGCATTCTGCATTACTTGCCGGATTGACGTGCTGCATCACATTGCTGCTGGCCCTGTCGCTGGTGCATTTGTCACGCAAGCACCCGTCAGTGGGACTGAAGAGCATCATGCGTCTGGCCAGTCTGGGTTATGCCCTGCCCGGCACGGTGCTGGGCATTGGTGTGCTGGTGCCCTTCGGGCAGTTTGATCAATGGCTGAACCGTGTGCTCACCACCTTGACGGGCAGCGGTCCGGGCCTTGTTGTTTCCGGTGGCATATTTGCGTTGGTGTTTGCCTATGCCACGCGGTTTCTGATCATTGCGGTTGGCCATGTGGACGACGGCATGGCGAAAATTCCCACCAACATGGATGATGTGGCCCGCACCCTGGGGCGCGGTACGGGTTACATATTCCGCAGCATTCATCTGCCGTTGCTCAGACCTTCGATCATCTCGGCGCTGTTGCTGGTGTTTGTTGACGCCATGAAGGAACTTCCTGCTACGCTCATCCTGCGGCCCTTTGACTTTGAGACCCTGGCCACGCGGGTGTTCACGCTGGCATCGCTGGGGCAATATGAATCAGCGGCCATTCCGTCACTGCTGATCGTGCTGGCGGGGCTGGTGCCGGTGGTGGTGTTGTCGCGGAATCTGCACGCCATTTCATGATCATGACAAATGCCATCAATCCGCCGCACCACGCGGCTGTATCGCCGCCATGATCAGGTCTTCACCGTTTTTGTTGCTTGCTGCCACCATTGTATTGCTATGCGTGGCACTTGCCGCTTTCTGGATCACACTGATGCCGCAACGCATGCTGGCGCAATTCGCCGACCACATGCAGCGGGAACAAGGACTGACCCTGGAAGCGCGCCACCCCAACTTGCGTTTTGATGGCGGTTGGGTGTTGCACCTGGAAGCTGTGACGCTGGCTGATGCAAACAGCAAGACATCGCTGTCGGCGCGTGACATGAGCATGGATATTGGAGTCGCGGCATTTTTTGGTGGCGGTGTTGCAGCCGATACCTTGACGCTGACTGCGCCAGTTTTGGTGATTGATATTTCGGCCCAGGCAAAGCCACTGGCCCTGCCCGCGCGGCACATTCTGTTCCGTGAGGGCACCGTGAAGCTGCGTGATGGCGTGCACAAGGGTGGCCTGGCCTTCAGTGACGTGAACGGCAGTATTTCGCTGGATGGAGCGGCCAAGCTGGAGGTGAGCTTCCTGCAAAACGGTTCATTGACAACACTGGTGGCGGAGGCGGACAGTGCTGACCGTCTGCGGGCAGATGGCAGCCCCGCCGATATTTTGATGTCGGCCGAGGACAAGATTATTTCATTTTCGGGACGGGCCCGGTTCAATGCCGGATTGACGCTGGATGGACAGATGACACTCGATGCACGGGACTCTGCCCAAACCCTGGCCTGGATCGGCATGCCTTTGAAGCTGTTTGAACCCGCTGGTCGTGTAACAGTGACGTCGGGCGTTTCAACCGACGGGCTTTCCGCCACCTTCAACGGGCTGTCGGCAAAATTTGCCACCACCGAAGTCAAAGGTCTGGCAAATCTGCAAGCCGGAACTGACCGCGCAAAACTGACGGGCGACTTGACAATGGCGTCGCTTGCAGTTCTGCCGCAGGGCAATGTGTTGGCACAGCCGTGGAGCGAAGTACCTCTGCCCATCGCCGATCTCACCACACTTGATACCGATCTCAAACTCAAGGCCGAACATCTGATCTTGCGCGGGTATGATCTTGGTGTTGCTGATGTGACAATGGTGATCGACAACGGAAGAGGAGTTGTTGGACTTTCGACTGGATCTTCCAAACTGGACTTTGCAGTCACATTGCAAGGCGGCAAGATCACCTGTGACGCAGTGATTGAAGCAAAGTCAGCGGACATCAAAACACTTCTCGGCGGGCTGCTGGGATTTGACCGCTTTTCCGGACTGGCAGATGTGAAAATGAACGCGACAGCGACTGGCGCAAGTCCGGCGGCGCTGGTCTCGAATCTAAAGGGTAGTCTTTCTATCACCGCAAAAAAGGCATCGCTCGCTGGCGTAGAATCTTCGACATTGTTTTCAGCGCCGCATGAGGGTTGGCAGAGCAGTGAGGTCTTGAAGACACAGAATATGGATCTGAATTTCATGGCGCAGATTGACGATGGAATTCTGACCCTGAGCCAGGCTGACGTGGCTTTTCCCGGTTCAAGCCTGAAAGCCAAGGGCGAAATTGACCTGCTGCGGCAGGCATTCAGTCTAGTGTTGACGCCTAAAGGAAAGGTGCAGGCGCTGAAGGGCACATGGACCTTGCCGCTGTTTGCCGCCGATGCAGGGGTGGCACCCGTGTTGCGGCCTGTCTCTGTGCCTGCCAATTGATTGCTGAGTTGATCACGGGCAAAGTGACGGCATGATCCGGGTTCAGCAAGACGGCTTTGATGTGGGCCATGAAATCAGTGCCATCAAAGCTGGCAAGACACAGATTGGCGGCACGGCTGTTTTTGTGGGAACCGTGCGCGACATCAATGATGGCGCAGATGTTTCAGCGTTGACGCTGGAAAACTACCCCGGCATGACAGAAAAAGCGCTCGCCGATATTGAAGCAGAAGCGCGAGCACGCTGGGTGTTGGACGATGTCTTGATTGTGCATCGCTATGGCCGCATGCAGCCAGGGGATGACATCGTGTTGGTGGTCTGCTGTTCCGAACATCGCGATAATGCTTTTAACGCCTGTCGCTTCCTGATGGATTTCCTGAAGACGAAAGCCCCATTCTGGAAACTGGAAGAGGGCGAAGGCAATTCCGGCTGGGTGGATGCGCGTGACAGTGACGACGCAGCGCTTAAACGCTGGATTAAAGAATGACATGGCGAAGGGTGGCCGTACAGTGGATCACGGTTCTGCTATTGCTTGGGATTCTGGTGGCCATACAAATCTACAGACCTGAATGGACGGGCATTGAGATGGGCCACTCCAGTTCCGGCGCGAACAACTATCACGCCATTGATGGCGACTCGTTCAGGGCAGGCAAGGTCGAAATCCGCCTCTATGGTATTGATGCGCCAGAATACCGCCAGACCTGTTCCGGCGCAGGCAAGCCGCAACCCTGCGGACGCCTGGCGCTCGAGGCCTTGTCCGCCCTGATTCGCAACAGGGACATCGCCTGCACGATCATTAATCATGACCGCTATGGCCGCCAGGTGTCTGTGTGCCGGGATGGCACGCTGGAGATCAACCGCGAGATGGTGCAGCTGGGCTGGGCCGTGGCTTATCGCAAACATGCCATGGACTATGTAAGTGCGGAACGCGAGGCCAAGCTGGCAAAGCGCGGCATCTGGGCCTGGACGTTCGAGATACCGGAGGATTTCCGGGCACGGAACAAGGCTGTGCAGGGGCGTGTATTAGGGGTGGAGGATTAGGCAATTCTGACTTTGACGGAACCGCTGCGCATCCCCAGTCGTGTCACCGCCGCTGACGAGAGGACTGTCGTCCACTCTCAGCGGTTCCACTTTGCCTCAACGGCAGGGAAAGTCATAAGACAAGCATCGGATGCCCAACTGAATTCAACTCTCATCACTTCTCCATTCCTACGAAAGTGCGCGCGTGCCCGGGGGAAACTTTGCCGGTCAGAAAGGCCTTGGGTTCGTCATTCCAAACACGCGTGTCGCAAAGCGGAACAAGTGATTTGGAGTGACGCATATCAGGCGCTTTTTTCTGAGTTCGTATTTCAATCTCACGCCCGGTCGCGTTCCCTCTCCACAAGGGCAGACAATCGCATGTGTCTTCGAAAAGACCTCATCAGCCCTTCGGGCAGCTTTTCCAGGGGAGAAGGGTGAAGAGGTCGAAATCAAATTTTCCCGGGACACGCGTGCGCGAAAGTGGGAATGACGGCGTAGTGGTGCATGAATCCAATTGACGCTCCGACGCGCTAAATCCGCACCTGGCCCTTGCCGTCATTTTCAAAGCACAGATCAAGAATACGCTGCAAATCAGCGGCTCGGCGGAAATCCGGGTCGCCGTTTTTTGCCGTGACGATGGCACTGATGAATTTGCGGTAGTTGGTGGGCACGGGGTCTGGCTTGATCGGGCGCCAGGCCATGGTGTTGACGTCTTCACCCGTGCAGGCGCGCAGTTCCGTCCAGCCTTCGGCGTGTTTCACTTCCACCGCACCCTTGTCACCGGAGATGCGCAGGTGCAACTCATTGTCATGCCCGGTGTTGAAGCGTGACGCCTGAATGACGCCAATGGCCCCGTTGGCATATTCGATGGTCATCACAGCAGAGTCATTGGCGTCCAACACATAGTCGCCAATCTTGTCGTCGGGGGCCTTGTGGAAGGTCATCAGGCGGGGCTGCACGGCAATCGGCATCATACCTGTACCGAAGGCGGCAAAGTCCATTATGTGAATGCCAACATCACCCAGCACACCCTTTGAGCCATGCTTCTCTGACAGCCGCCAAAGCCACTGGCTTTCGGTGCGCCAGTCACCCCAGTGCTTGCCGACAAGCCAGGATTGGCGGTAGCTCGCTTCAACGTGCCGGATCGTTCCGAGTTCACCGGAATCCACCAGTTTCCGCGCCACATGAATGGCTGCGACATTGCGATAGGTCAGGTTCACCATGTTGATGAGCCCCGCTTTGTCTGCAGTCGTCGCCATCTCGTCGGCCAGCTTGAAATTTTCGGCGAGCGGCTTTTCGCACAGCACATGTTTTTTGGCGGCAAGCAATTTCATGGTGGTGGGATAGTGGATCGAGTCTGGCGTCACATTGGTGGCGGCGTCGAACTGGCCCCAGGCAATGGCCTTATCGAGATCATCAAAGTGGTTGGCAATGCCGTGAACCGTGGCAAAGGTTTCAGCACGGCCCGGCATGACATCGACGGCGGCCACCAGTTCACAGCGCGGGTCATCCTTGAATGCGAGGGCATGGGCCTTGGCCATGCCGCCTGTCCCGAGAACGATGAGGCGGATTTTTTTGGTCATGGTGTCGAACTTTCAAAGCTGGCGCGAAGCGGCGGATGAGGTGCCTTACCTGTAGCCCTCTTCGCCGTCTTCATGCAGGCGCGGGCCCTTGATTTCAAGCGGAATGGGTGCCTTGTCAGCGGGCACATTGGGTGAGGGATGAATGCCGCTCCAGGGCTTGGCTGGATTATAGGCCCAGCGCGTGGCGTTCTTGATGACTTTCAACACCAGCGGATTGTGATAGGCCGTATAGGCTTCGTGGCCGGGCCGGAAATAAAAGATGCGGCCCGCACCGCGTTGGTAGGTGACACCGGAACGGAACACTTCGCCACCTTCGAAGTGCGAGATCATCACGGTTTCCAGGGGTTCCGGAATCGAGAATGGCTCGCCATACATTTCCTCGTTCTCGATCTCGATCATCTCCGGCAGGCCTTCGGCAATCGGGTGGTTGGGATTGATGATCCACACCCGCTCTTTTTCACCCGCTTCCCGCCACTTCAGGGAACAGGGTGTGCCCATCAGCTTCTTGAAGATTTTCGAATAGTGGCCGGAGTGCAGAACGATAAGTCCCATGCCTTCCCACACACGCTTGGCCACACGTTCAACGATGTCGTCCTTCACATCGCCATGGGCGGCATGGCCCCACCACAGCAACACGTCTGTTTCGTCCAGCCGCTTTTGTGACAGGCCGTGTTCCTTGTCGTCATCCAGCAAGGCGTGATCGACGGCAAAGCCCTTGTCGCCCTTGTAGGCGTCTTTCAGGGCGCCGTGCATGCCCTTGGGATACAGCGAGGCCACCAGCTTGTTGGTTTGTTCATGGCGGTGTTCGTGCCAGATCAATGTGCGTATGGTCATGATTCTGCTCTGTTTTACTGAATGGCGCGGCCGGCTTCATTGAAGCGGTGCACACGATCCTTTTGCGGGGAGAGGGCAACGACATCGTCTACCTTCACCTTGGTCGTGCCGTTTTCACGCACGATCACAGGTTCATTGCTGCCGATGTCAACGAAGAGATAGGAGTCGGAGCCCAGCACTTCCGAGTGGATGACCTTGCCTTTCCAGGTTCCGGTCTTGCCCACGTCGAGGTGTTCGGCCCGTACGCCGATGGTGTTGGACTTGTAAGGTGCCGCCAGACCACCGGACATGAAGTTCATCTTGGGTGATCCGATGAAGCCCGCCACGAACACCGAGTTCGGGGTTTCGTAAAGTTCAAGCGGTGTGCCCACCTGTTCCACCAGACCATCGCGCAACACGCAGATGCGGTCCGCCAGCGTCATGGCTTCCACCTGGTCGTGGGTCACATAGATCATGGTGGTATTGGACATGGAGTGATGCAGCTTGGCGATTTCAAGCCGCGTGGCCACACGCAGGGCGGCATCGAGGTTTGACAGCGGTTCGTCGAACAGGAAGACCTTGGGGTCACGCACGATGGCGCGGCCGATAGCAACACGTTGGCGCTGGCCACCGGACAGTTGCTTGGGCAGCCGGTCGAGATAGGGTGTGATCTGCAACAGGGCCGCTGCCTTTTCGACGCGGGCCTTGATTTCGCCAGCACCGCCGCCGGACAATTGCAAGCCGAAGGCCATATTGTCGAACACCGTCATGTGCGGATAAAGCGCATAGGACTGGAACACCATGGCGATGCCGCGTTTGGACGGCGGCAGGGCATTGACCACCTGGCCATCAAAACTCATGACGCCAGAAGTAATGTCTTCAAGCCCGCAGATCAGGCGCAGCAAGGTGGATTTACCGCAGCCCGAGGGGCCGACGAAGACCATGAATTCCCCGGTCTTGATGAACAGGTCAACACCCTTGATCACATCCACGGCGCCGAAGGATTTCTTGACATTCTTGAGTTGGATCTGTGCCATTTTTGCTTATCCTTTCACGCCACCAGCCGTGAGGCCTGCAATGATTTTTTTCTGGAAGATGAGAACAAGTACGATGAGGGGAACGGTGACGATGACCGATGCTGCCATGATCAGGCCCCAGGGCACTTCGCGTTCCGATGCACCCGACAACATGGAGATGCCAACGGGAACCGTGCGGGTTTCATTGGAGGCCGTGAAGGTGAGTGCAAACAGAAACTCATTCCACGCCGCAATGAAGGCGAGCAGACCCGTGGTCACCAGGGCGGGCCACATCAGCGGCAGGAACACCTTGCGGATGATGACCCAGGGTGTGGCCCCATCGACAATCGCAGCCTCCTCGATCTCGATTGGAATGTCACGCATGAAGGTGGTGAGCACCCAGACGGTGAAGGGCAGCGTGAAGATGGTGTAGGAGAAGATCAGGGCAAAGGGTGTGTTATAGATGCCCAGCTTGCCGATGACTTCGAACAGGCCGGCCAGCACCGCGATCTGTGGAAACATGGACACGGCAAGAATGGTCATCAGCAACAGACCCCGGCCCCGGAAACGCACACGTGACAGGGCATAGGCTGCCGTCACCGCAAAAAACAGCGCGATGATGACGGTGCACGTCGCCACGAAAACCGAATTGAACAGGTTACGCAGGAAGGTGCCATTGCCCTTGAACAAGACATCGGCATAGTTCTGCAACGAAAAACTCGTGGGCAGATAGTTGATTTCGAACAATGCCGTACCGGATTTCAGACTGGTGAGAATGGCGTAGTAGAATGGGAACACCGCCTGCACCACAATGATCACCACCAGAATGTAAAAGCCGATGCTTTTCAGGGTTTTCATTATTGTACGCCTCCGTCAAAGTTCACCTTGCCGAGCTTCATGTAAAGCGTGACCATGATGAAGAGGAACAGGAACAGCAGTGTGGATTCCGCCGAGCCATAGGCAAACTTGTCGAAATCAAACAGGTTCTCACGCGAGATCACTGACATGGTTTTGGTTTGCGATGAGTTGGGGGTGAGAATGTAGATCAGGTCGAAAATCCGCATGGCGTCCATCAACCGGAATATCACCGCCACCATCAGGGCCGGACGCACCAGCGGCAGCGTGACCTTGAAGAACACCTTGATCGGATTGACACCATCGATTTCAGCGGCTTCATAAACATCCCCCGGCACCATTTGCAGGCCCGCCAAAATCAGCAGAGACATGAATGGCACGGTTTTCCAGATGTCCACGGCCAGCACCGCAATCATGGAATAATCAGCGTCCGCAGCCCACGCGATTTTCTGGTGAATGAGGCCCAGTTTCATCATCATGTCATTGATGACTCCCAGCTGGTCATTGAGCATCCAGCCCCACATCTTGGCCGACACCACGGTGGGAATGGCCCAGGGTACCAGAATGGCGGCCCGCACAAGGCCCCGGCCCTTGAAGTTGGCGTTCAACACCAAAGCCACGACCATGCCGAGAATGGTTTCCAGTGTCACCGACACAATGCCAAAGCGCAGGGTGTTCCAGACCGCGTTCCACCAGCCCTTGTCCACCAATACACCGGTGTAGACACGGCGCACGGTTTCAATGCCCGTGCCGGGATCGGTTTTCTTGATGTCGATCCAGTTCAGATAATTCTTGAAGCCCACAAATTTGGCTTCATAGAGATGGACCAGCGAAGCATCCGTGAGGCTGAACCAGACCGAGCGCAGCAGCGGCCACCCCGCCACCACCGCCAGCAGGATCATCATCGGTGCGAGAAACCACATGGCAGCGCGGCTGCGCCCGGCCAGAAGTTCGTTTTTGACAGGAACATCAACGAGTGAAGACGAGACAGCTGTCACAGCCATGGGACACCTCGCAAAGCGTGTTGAATTCTCAATCTATGGAAAGCGTGGCCTGCGGTTCACCAAGGAGGAGGAAAGTTCCCCGCAGGCCAAGAGAGTGGGGCTGGATCAGTTCCAGCCGTCGCCCTTGAGTTCAGTCAACTTGGCTTCGAGTGTGGCCAGGTTGTCTGTGGCCGAGCCATTGCCGGACAGGGTGTCATGCACCGCCGACCAGAACAGGTTCGACACTTCGTTGTACTTGACTTTTGTCGGAGCCGAAGGCCGTGGCACGGCATTCAGGAACACGTCTTTCCACTTGGTCAGCACAGGCTGCTTGGACTTGATGTCCGCATCATCATACAGGGCCACGATGGTGGGCAGATGGGTGTTCGTGAGTGCATTCTTTTTCTGCGATTCCATGCTGGCCAGGAACATCACCAGCTTGATGGCTTCCTCAGGGTTCTTGGAATATTTAGACACGGCCAGGTTCCAGCCGCCCAGCGTTGCCGCCGAGGTTGTGCCGTCACCGCCCGAAGGCAAAGGAACCACGTCAAACATGTCTTTCACCTTGGAGTCACCGCCGTTGCCCAGGGAATAGGCATAGGGCCAGTTGCGCATGAACACGGCATTGCCAAGCTGCCACACACCGCGTGATTCTTCTTCCTGATAGGCCAGCACGCCCTTGGGCGAAATCGAACCGACCCAGCCCTTGGCGCGCTCAAGAGCGGCAGCGGCTTTCGGGTTGTTGATGGAAATCGAACCGTCAGCTTCAACGATCTGGCCACCACCCGAGGACTTGACCCATTCCAGCGCGTCGCAGGTCAGGCCTTCATAGGCATTGCCCTGGAACACGAAACCCTGCAGGTCGGCATTCTTTTCGCCGTCCATGACAGTCTTGGCGGCAGCTGCCATGTCGTCCCAGGTTTTGGGTGGTGTCAGCTTGTATTTGTCGAGCAGGTCCTTGCGGTAATACAGGGCTGGGGCGTCGGTAAAATAGGGAATGGCGACAAGCTTGCCGTTCACCGTTTGTGATTCAATGATGGATGGGAAGTGCGAGGCGGCCACGTCCTTGGCGGCGGCTGTCAGGTCCACGAACTGGTCAGCCAGCTGGGGAGCCCAGATCACGTCCGTCATATAGGCGTCGATGTCCGCGTTACCGGCAGCCAGCCAGAGCTTGTACTGGCCAAACTGGTCCGTGGTGGACGATGGCATCGGAACAACCTTGACGTTGTTGCCGGTGGCCTTGTTGAACTCATCAAGCTGTGCCTGCATGAAGGCAAGGTCGTTGCCGGTGGCACCGGTGACGATCGACAGATCAGCGGCAATGGCCGAGGTTGACGCCAGCATGGCGGTGGCTGCAACGGCGGCCAGAAGATATTTTTTCATTGTAATCCTCCCTGAATGACTTTTACACATTTATCCTTGCGGCGTGGCAGGCCTTAAAGCCATTTTCCAAAGCGCTTTGGATAATGTGTCATAACTGTGAGCGAAATGGGAGTCAAGCACCTATTGTCAAAAACCTGCATTTTTATTGGCTTTATGTTGCATTGCAATATTTTTTGCTGCAACCGCGAGACGGTACAAAGCGCTTTTATCATACAAGACTTGAAAGCGCTTTGGACATTCTGTAGGGTGCAAACCCATGAATCTGCGTGAACTTTCGAAAATCCTCAACCTCTCACAAACCACTGTGAGCCGGGCCCTCAACGGTTTTCCTGAGGTGTCAGAAGACACCCGCACTCGCGTGCGTGCCGCAGCAGAGATGCACGGCTATCGTCCCTCAGCTGCAGCACGGCGTCTGGCCACCGGGCAATCGGGCACCTTGGGCGTGGTCTTTCCCCGGGAACGCAACATGCTGGGTGACCTGTTGTTCACCGAATTCCTCGGCGGGTGTGTGGAGCAGGCGTCCGACCTCGGCTATGACATTACGCTCGCGATGGCTTCGGGTGCGCAATCGGAAGAGCACGTCTACCGTCGCGCCGTGCGCTCTGCCCGCGTCGATGCCATGATCCTGTCCAGCCCGCTGCTGGCTGATCCCCGGCTTGACCTGTTGCGCGGCCTCAACATGCCCTTCATCGTGCATGGCCGCACCACCTCAGCGGTGCCCTATCCGTACATCGACATCGACAATGAAGGGGCATTCCTGAAGGCCAGCAAATTGCTGACCGACCTTGGTCATACACGCATTGCCTTGCTGAATTTCGACGTGCGCTACAACTTCGCCAATGACCGTCTCAATGGTTATCTGCACGCATTGACCTTGGCAGGCATTGCCCGTGATGATCAGATCATCAGCAGTGCAGCCATGAACGAGCAATCCGGCGTTGAGGAAGCACGGCGGTTGCTTGACTTGGCCCAGCCGCCAACGGCGTTTCTGTGCTCATCCATTGCGCAGGCCATTGGGGTACAGCGGGTGGCGCGGGAACGCGGCCTGGTTCTGGGAAAAGACATCTCTCTCATCGCCCATGACGACAGGCTGCATGAAATCCGTGCGGAAAATTTTGATCCGCCGCTGACGGCGACGCAATCTTCCATCGGCGATGCCGGCAAGCGTGTGGTCAAGCTGCTCATCACGCAGTTGACCGACAGCAGCATGCCCCTGGCACAAGAGGTTTGGCCGGTTGATCTGGTGGTGCGGGCGTCAACCGGACCAGTGGCGTGACGTGAAATGGGACGGTCATTGGGAATCGACACGTTTCTGAAACATGCGCATACGCCGGAAGCATGTTGGCAAGGCCTTGAACGATTGTGTAACTCCGTTGTCGGTGTGCGGCTTTTCACGGTGATGACCGTGGACATGCCAAACCTGCTGGCCCGGCGGGCTTACAGCAACAGGCCGCAGGACTATCCCGTGTCGGGCACCAAGCCCATCACGGTCGATGCGTGGTTTGATCTGGTTCACCGTCAACAGAAAATCTTTGTGGCCAACACCATCGACGAAATCGCCATGGTGTTTCCAGACCATGAGAAAATCTGGTCCCTCGGCTGTGGGTCCGTTGTCAATTTGCCGGTGATCCTCGATGGTGAATTGAAGGCAACCATCAACATGTTGCATGAAGAAAACCACTACACCTCTGAACGCGTGAAACGTATTGCAGAACAGCTCACAGAACCAGCGCGATTGGCTTATCGCCGCGCAATGATTTGACTTGACTTGCAAAAACCGTGATGGTCGTTCATGTGCTGCGGTGAAATAGACATTCGATTATCATGAACGGCAACCACACTGTCCCTGCAATGCTTTGGCGGTTTGTGTCGCTTTTGGGTTCGCTCGTCCTCACCTTTATCGGTTTGACGGCAATCACGTTTGTCATCGGGCGCTTCATGGCGGTGGACCCGGTTCTGGCTGTCGTCGGTGATCACGCCACCTTGGAGGTCTACGAGAAGGCGCGCATTGCCCTGGGGCTCGACCAACCCGTGATCATCCAATACTTCAGTTACTTGAACAAACTGATCATCGGTGATTTTGGCAAATCCATCATGACATCGCAGCCCGTGCTCACCGATCTGTTGCGGTTTTTCCCGGCCACATTTGAACTGGCGACAATTGCAACGGTCTTCGGCGTTCTCATCGGTGTGCCACTGGGTGTCGCAGCGGGTGCGCGCAAGGATGGGTGGCTGGATCAGGTGACACGCATCATCGGATTGTTCGGTTACTCCGTGCCAGTCTTCTGGTTGGGGCTTGTCGGACTTTTCCTGTTTTATGGAAAGCTGAACTGGGTGGCGGGGCCAGGGCGTCTTGATTTTGCCTATGACGACATCGTGACCACTCGCACGGGTGTGATCCTGATTGACAGTCTGATCGATGGCGAATGGGAGATTTTCCGCAACGCTGTCAGCCACATCATCTTACCCGCTGGCATTCTCGGCTACTACTCCATTGCCTACATCGCCCGCATGACGCGCAGCTTCACCATTGAACAACTGAGCCAGGAATATGTCGTGGCGGCGCGTATCAAGGGGCGCTCGTTCTGGGGCGCTGTGTGGGGCCATGCGTTCCCCAACATCATGGTGCCACTGATCACGGTGATCGGACTCAGCTATGCCTCGCTGCTCGAAGGCGCCGTACTCACCGAAACCGTGTTCTCTTGGCCGGGGCTTGGACTTTACATCACAAAATCCCTGTTCAACGCCGACATGAATGCTGTACTGGGCGGGACCATCATGGTGGGTGCCGTGTTCATCGGTGTCAACATGCTGTGCGACTTCCTCTACAAGATTTTTGATCCAAGGCTGCGAACAACGTGAGCGATGTCACCTGGAAAAGCTGGCTGACGGACGATGCGCCGACGTCGCGCAGACAAGCCTTGTCGGGCAATGTCTATCGCACACTGCGCGCCATCGGCTCCAACTCCGCAGCCGTCAGTGGCCTGATGATTGTTGCGGCACTGATTTTGGTTGCCGCTTTTGCAAATCTGATTTGCGTTGGTGTGTCGCCAACGGATCAGGACCTGTCGAGCAGGCTTGCCGCACCGAGCAGCGCCCACTGGTTTGGTGCTGATGAACTGGGGCGGGATATTTTTGCCCGCACAGTCTATGGCGCGCGCGTCACACTTTCAATTGTGTTGCTCGTGTCAGTGGTTGTGGCGCCCATTGGCTTGGCGGTCGGTACAACGGCGGGCTATCTTGGTGGCTGGGTGGATACCATCCTGATGCGCTTCACCGATGTGTTTCTGGCCTTCCCAAAACTGGTGATGGCCCTGGCCTTTGCGGCAGCCCTGGGTCCCGGCATTGAAAACGCCGTGATCGCCATTTCCCTCACCGCCTGGCCACCCTATGCCCGCATGGCACGGGCTGAAACCATTGCTATCGCCCGTAGTGATTTCATTTCGGCTGTTGTCCTGCAGGGGGCTTCAACCCCACGCATCCTGTTTCGCCACATCGTGCCGCTCTGCCTGTCATCGCTGATCATCAGACTGACGCTGGATATGGCTGGCATTATCCTGACAGCCGCAGGTCTTGGGTTTCTGGGGCTTGGTGCCCAACCCCCTGCTGCCGAATGGGGGGCCATGGTCTCCACAGGCCGTGATGTCATTCTGGATCAATGGTGGGTGGCCACCATTCCCGGTATCGCCATTTTCATCGTCAGCCTCGGCTTCAATCTTCTGGGCGATGGGCTGCGCGACGTGTTTGACCCCAAGGCATCATGAGCAATCTCCTCGAAGTTGAAAATCTCAACGTGGTGTTTCCGTCACGCCAAGGCGAAACCCTTGCTGTGCGCAATGCCAGCTTCACTCTGGGCAAGGAGCGCCTTGGCATTGTCGGCGAGTCTGGCTCAGGCAAATCGACAACGGCACGGGCCTTGCTCGGCCTCATCCCTGCACCGGGAATCGTCAGTGCAAAGACAATGCGTTTCAACGGCCAAAGCCTTCTGGGCTTGAAGGACCAGCAGTGGCAGGCCCTGCGCGGCCGCCACATGTCCATGGTCATGCAGGACCCGAAGTATTCACTCAATCCCGTGTTGACCATTGGCAGGCAAATCCAGGAAACCTATTTGCTGCACAACCGCGCCAGCACAACAGATGCCAAGACGCGCACCATCGCCATGCTGGAAGCCGTCAAAATCCGCGATCCGGAACTGGTCTACCAACTCTATCCCCATCAACTCTCAGGCGGCATGGGCCAGCGCGCCATGATTGCCATGATGTTGATCACTGAGCCTGAACTGCTGATTGCCGATGAACCGACATCCGCTTTGGATGTGACGGTGCAGAACGAGGTGTTGCGCATTCTTGATGATCTGGTCACGGATCGCGGCATGGGCCTTATTTTCATCAGCCACAATCTGACGATTGTCTCGAGCTTCTGTGATCGTGTTCTGGTCATGTATGGCGGGAAAATTGTTGAGGAATGCAAGGCCAATGCCTTGCATCTGGCCAAGCACCCCTACACCCAGGCCCTTCTCCGGGCCGTACCATCGGTTGATCGTCCGGTGACCGATCTCAGCGTGGTCACACGTGATCCGGCGTGGCTTGCATGATTGACGTCAATGCGCTGTCCGTGACCTTCAGCAACAATGGCCGTGCCATCCACGCCGTGCGCGATGTGTCATTTCACGTTGATGTGGGCGAGAGTTTTGGCATCGTGGGTGAGTCAGGGTCTGGCAAATCCACGATTTTGAAAACCATTGCAGGATTGATCAGTCCTGACCGTCCGGCCATCAACATTGCGGGCCAGCCTGTAGGGCAGAAGCGCAGCAAGGATGATCGCCGCTTGATGCAGTTTGTGTTTCAGGATCCCTATGGTTCTCTGCATCCCCGCCAGACTGTTGACGACATCTTGCGCGAACCACTGCTGATCCATGGCATTGAAGACATCCAGGAAAAAGTGGGCGCGGCCCTGGCTGAGGTTGGCCTGCAACCACTGCACCGCTATCGTTTCCCTCACCAGCTCTCCGGCGGGCAAAGACAGCGCGTGGCCATTGCGCGGGCCCTGATCCTGAAACCGAAAATCCTGTTGCTGGATGAACCGACATCCGCCTTGGACGTGTCAATACAAGCCGAAATTCTCAACCTCATCTCGCGCCTGCGCACAACCCATGGTCTCACCAGCATTCTCGTCAGCCATGATCTCGGCGTCGTGGCCCACATGTGCAAGCGCATTGCCATTATGCAGAATGGCGCGCTCGTCGAAATCCTGAACGTGGAAGATTTGCGGCGCGGCAAGACACAACAGAAATATAGCGCAGCATTGATCGCGGCAAGTGTGGGCTACGTCCGCACCAAAGCCTGAAATCTGACCTCTTGCCAATGGACTAAATTAAGCCTGTACTCCACACATCCTGGGCGGGAACGATCATGTTTCACCGGCCCGGATTTAAAAAAATTCAGGGAGTTTTCAATGTTGAAGCAATTCAAATATGCTTTATTTGCAGGTGTGATCCTGTCGCTTTCGCCGCAGGTCTTCGCCGAAACCCCAAAAGATACCCTCGTCATCGCCAAAACCATTGACGACATTATCTCGCTTGATCCGGCTGAAGCCTATGAATTCATGGGCATTGAAGTGATCGCCAATACCTATGACCGGATCATGCGGTTTGAACCGACAGACATCACCAAGCTGGTTCCCGGCATGGCTGAAAGCTATACAACAAGCGAAGACGGCAAAACATTCACATTCAAAATGCGCGGCGGACAGAAATTTGCATCCGGCAACCCCGTCACCGCTGCCGATGCGGTGTTCTCACTGCAACGTGTTGTGAAACTCGACAAGACACCGGCCTTCCTGATTGGCCAGTTGGGCTGGACCAAGGACAACGTCGACAGCATGGTGAAAAAGGTTGATGACGGCAGCTTCACCATCACCATCGGCGAAAATTATTCGCCATCCCTGGTGCTGGCCTTGCTGTCGTCAGTTGTCGGCTCCGTTGTCGATATGAAAGTTGCCATGGAACATGAAGCCGCTGGCGACATGGGCAATGCCTGGCTGAAAACCAATTCTGCAGGGTCTGGCGCCTATGTGTTGAAATCCTGGAAGGCCAGCGAAAGCGTGTCGCTCGAAGCCAATCCAAACTATCGCGGTGGCATGGCATCACTGAAGCGTGTCATCATCAAGCACGTTGCCGAACCTGCGGCCCAGCGTTTGCTGATCGAAAAAGGTGATGTTGACATCGCCCGCGACATGCAGCCCGACCAGATTGCGGGCATTGCAGGCAACAAGGACATTGCCGTTACGACAATCCCACAGGCTGCGCTCTACTACGTAGCCATGAACATGAAGACGGCGGAATTCCAAAATCCAAAGGTGCGCCAGGCCATGCACCACCTCATCGATTATGAAGGCATGGCCAACTCGTTCTTGAAGGGCAAAGTAAAAATCCACCAGGCCTTCTGGCCATCGGGTTTCTGGGCTTCACTCGACGACAATCAGTATTCCTATGATCCAGCAAAGGCCAAGGCCATGTTAGCAGAAGCTGGCGTGAAGGACGGCATTGAGTTTACACTGGACACGCCGAACAAGGCCCCGTTCAGCACCATGGCGCAATCCGTGCAGGAAAGCATGGCCAAGGGTGGCGTGAAGGTGACATTGGTGCCTGCGGAAGAAAAAGCCGTGCTCACCAAATATCGTGCCCGCGGCCACCAGATGCTGATCGAAAACTGGGGGCCGGACTATATGGACCCGCATACCAACGCCGACACGTTTGCCCGCAACACGGACAATTCCGACGCGCCAAAATCCAAACCACTGGCCTGGCGGAACTCATGGGATATTCCCGAACTGTCCAAGCGCACCGACATGGCGGTGCGTGAACGCGACGCCGACAAGCGCAAACAGATGTATCTTGATTTGCAAAAGGACGTGATGGACCAAGGCCCGATCATGATCATGTTCCAGGACACGGTTCAATTGGCGACCAGAGCCAATGTGAAGGGCTATGTCATGGGGTCAAGTTCTGACGTGGTCTATTACAACCTGACAACCAAGTGACGAAACGGCGCGTCTGGGTATATCCTCAGGCGCGCTCTCCTTACTCATGAAGGTAAAAATGGTGCTGCCAGAGAGAATCGGACTCTCGACCTCTCCCTTACCAAGGGAGTGCTCTACCACTGAGCTACGGCAGCGACGCGTTTGTTCGGGTAAAAGCCCCGGAATGAGCGCTCACTTGCCACAGCCCGGCATTTACTGCAACTATCTTGGCACATGAAAGCTAAAGAACCCGTTGACCAGACCGCAAAACGGGCGGCAGACCGGCGGAAACGCCAGGCTGCGGCACTGCGGGCCAACCTGAAGCGGCGCAAGGACGCCGCCCAGGCCGTTGAAACTGATCCATCAGAGGAACAACCCTAGCATATTCACCTTTCGATTAGATATTGCCCCAAAGCCGCCATATATGCTTGTAAGCAGTGATTGAGGATGCTTCGCACTGCAACATTTTCGTAACAAGTGCCACTTCAGGGGAATATTCGCATGGATCGTATCCGCATACGCGGTGGCAACAGGCTGAACGGCAGTATAGACATTTCGGGGGCCAAGAACGCCGCCCTGCCCTTGATGATCATTCCGCTGCTGACGCCGGAGCTGGTGACGCTGCACAATGTGCCACGGTTGATGGACGTGCAGCGCCTGCAGAAAATTCTCAACAACCACGGCGTTGACATTACCACGGCGGGAAAACGCATTGGTCAGGCCAACATGGCGGGCGAGACCCTTAAAATTTCCGCCAAGACCATCGTGGACACCACTGCTCCCTATGAGCTTGTCTCGAAAATGCGCGCCTCGTTCTGGGTGCTGGGGCCGCTCATCGCCCGCATGGGGGAAGCCAAGGTGTCGCTGCCCGGTGGTTGCGCCATCGGCACCCGGCCCGTGGATATGCACTTGCAGGCCATGGAGAAACTGGGCGCCCATTGCGAGATTGAAAATGGCTACGTGATCGCAAAAGCCAAAAATGGCCTCAAGGGCGGGCATATTTCTTTTGCCAAGGTCTCCGTGGGTGCCACCCATGCGGCTCTGATGGCGGCTGTACTGGCCAAGGGCGATACGACAATTGAAAACGCTGCCACGGAACCGGAAATTGGTGACGTTGCGGAATGCCTCGTGAAGATGGGTGCCAAGATCGACGGCATCGGCACACGCACACTAAACATCACCGGTGTGACCTCTTTGCACGGCACGGAACACACCGTGATTTCCGACCGCATTGAAGCTGGCACCTATGCCATGGCGGCGGGCATGGCCGGGGGCGATGTGCTGTTGCGCGGCGCACGGCCCGATACTTTTGCCAATGCGATTCTGACATTGCAGCGGGCGGGCGTGACAGTGGAACCCACCAATGACGGCATTCGCGTCAAACGCAATGGCTCCGGCATTCTGCCTGTTGATGTGACCACCGACCCCTACCCTGGCTTCCCCACGGATTTGCAGGCGCAGTTTATGGGATTGATGACGGTGGCCCAGGGCACGTCGCACATCCGCGAAACCATCTTCGAAAACCGCTTCATGCATGTGCAGGAACTGGCCCGTCTGGGGGCCGACATTCACTTGCATGGTGACATGGCAGAGGTGCGCGGTGTGAAGAAGCTCACAGGTGCCGACGTGATGGCCACGGACTTGCGCGCGTCTGCCACGCTGGTGATAGCGGGTCTGGTCGCCGAAGGTGAAACCATGTTGCACCGGGTCTATCATCTCGACCGCGGCTTTGAAGCGCTGGAAGAAAAGCTGCAAGCCTGCGGCGCTGACGTCACGCGCATTTCAGGCTGATCACACGTGCTCCACCTCACGGCCCTTGATGCGGATGATCTGCCTGCGCTTTCGGCGCAGATGCAGGACGCTGTCATTCGCGTGTCTGACATTCACTGGTCCGTGACGCAGAAGCGCTTCCTGATGGTGGCCAATCGCTATGCCTGGGATGCACCAGACGAAAAACAACGCCGCCGCAGCGGCCTTCGCTTCAACTTTGTGAAGAACGTGCGCCGGGCCGGACCGAAAGGTCTGGTGCGCAACGGCGTATTGTCATTGCTGACGATTGGTTTTGAAGCAAACAAGGGCGACGCGCTATCCGGCTTCATCACCCTGCAATGTTCAGGCGGACACAGCATCCGGCTTGAAGTCGAGTGTGTTGATGTGCAACTTGATGATCTTGGACCGGCATGGGGTACGCCCCATGAGCCGCAGCATGGCTGACGTCAGCCATAGATTGATCGCCGTCGAAATCGACGACAGTATTGGCCGCAGCGCCTCCCCCGAAGCCGAGCATGAGCGCAAGGCCGCCATCTATGATCTGCTGGAAGACAATCGCTTTAGACTCTGCAATGGCGCGGCGGGTCCTTATCATTTGATCCTTGCCAATCTGGAAAACCGGCTGGTGTTTGATGTGCGCAATGAGGCCCAGCAGAGCATTGTTGCCTTCGGTCTCTCAATGTCGCCTTTCCGCCGCATCGTGAAGGATTATTTCGACATCTGCGAAAGCTATTACGACGCCATCCGCAATGCCAATCCGGCCCAGATTGAAACCATCGACATGGCGCGGCGTGGGTTGCACAATGAGGGCAGTGAAATTCTTACGGAGCGGCTGTCGGGCAAGGCCGAAATGGATTTCGACACCGCCCGCCGTCTCTTCACCCTCGTCTGCGCGTTGCTGGCATGAAACCAAAAGCCATGCCATCAGCCGTGCTGTTCATCTGCACCCAGAACGCCATCCGCTCACCCATGGCAGCCGCCCTGATGCACCACATGGCGGGGCATAAAATCTACGTGGCATCGGCCGGCATTCGCGCAGGTGACCCTGATCCCTTTGTCGGCATGATCATGGATGAAGTGGGTCTCGACCTGACCCGCCATCGCCCCCATTCAATTGAAGATCTGGCAGACTCAGCCTTTGATCTTGTCATCACACTCTCACCCGAAGCGGAGACATACGCCCGCGACATGACGAGGACAATGGCGATTGCCGTCGAAAATTGGGCCACTCCAGACCCCTCCATTACGCAAGGCAGCCGCGCCCAAATTCTGGACTCTTATCGTGATGTTCGTGATGGCTTGAAGAAAAAGATTGGGGAGCGGTTCGGTTCATCCGTGGGCTGAGCGGCCAGGTAAAAGGGCATCACACAATTCCGTGCGCCGATTGCAGTTTGACCTTACACCAGCATCAGTGCTGGGTCTTCGAGCAGTGCCTTTAGCGCCGCCAGCAACTCTGCACCCACCGCACCATCCACTGCGCGATGGTCACAGGACAGCGTGACCGTCAGCTGGGTGGCCAGCACAGGTTGCTTGTTGATGGGAATGAAACGTTCCACCGCCGCACCCACTGCAAGGATTGTCGCGTGGGGTGGGCTGATGATGGCGGTGAATTGTTCGACGCCGAACATCCCCAAGTTTGAAATCGCCGCCGTGCCACCTTGATATTCATGTTGCTGCAATTTACGGGCCCGGGCCTTGGCGGCCAAGGCTTTCATTTCGGTTGAAATGGCTGAGAGCGACTTGGTTTCTGCGTTACGCACGATGGGCGTGAACAACCCGCCTTCGACCGAGACTGCAACGCCCACATCGCTGTTGCGGTGCTGCAGAATGCCGTCATCGGTAAAGGTCACGTTGGCCGATGGCACTTTTTGCAAGGCAACGGCCATGGCCTTGATGATGAAGTCGTTGACCGACAGTTTCCACAGCGGTGTCTTGTCGGCAGACTTTGGCGCGGATTGGTTCAGACGTTCGCGGGTGGCCAGCAGTGTGTCGATGGTGCAGGTTGCCGAGAGATAGAAATGCGGTACGGTCTGTTTCGACTGCACCAGCCGCTGGGCAATGGTGCGGCGCATGCCGTCCAGCGGTTTCACATCGTAGCTGCCGTCCTGATACAAGGCGCGGATCGCAGTGCTCTCCATGCCCAATGCAACGGCAGGCGCTGCTAAAGCAGGTTTTGCGGGCTTGACCGTTTGCACGTCTGATGCCGTGATGCGACCACGGGGGCCGGAGCCTGTCAACGACGCCAGTGCCACGCCAGCCTGCTTTGCGAGGCGGCGGGCGAGCGGGGTGGCGCGGGGTTTTCCACGGTCCAACACATGATCGTCATTCCGGCGAAGGCCGGAATCTGGTGGCAAAGAGACTCCGGCCTTCGCCGGAGTGACAGCTTGGGGTGGAACGACGAGGGAAATTTCGAAACCTTTCGCAACCTCCCCCGCCGCATAAATCATCGCCACCACGGTGCCGATGGCGACCTGTTCGCCATCCTTTACACCTGACAATTTGATTACGCCCTCACCCGGGCTTTCGATTTCCATGGCGGACTTGTCGGTTTCGATTTCAAATACTGCCTGGCCCTTCTTGACCGTGTCGCCGTCCTTGACGTGCCACTTGGAAATGGAGCCATGGTCCATATCCATGTCAACCTTGGGGAAAATCACCTCGACAGCCATGACTCAGAGTCCGCCTTTGACCAGCTTGCGCAAGCCTTCAACGATACCTTCAACCTGTGGCACTGCGGCCTTTTCGAGCATGGGATTATAGGGAATTGGCGATTCAGCACCGCCCATGCGCAGGATCGGCGCATCCAGATAATCGAAGGCTTCGCTTTCCGCGATCATCGCCGAAATTTCAGCGCCGATGCCGAGGGTTTTGACACCTTCATAGACAATGGCCAGACGTGTGGTTTTCTTCACACTTTCAATGATGGTCGCTGAATCGATGGGGCGAATGGAGCGGAGATCAATCACCTCCACGTTGATGCCTTCGCCTGCCAGCACGTCCGCCGCGTCCAGCGCCTTGTGCAGCATGATGGAGCCAGCGACGACTGTAACGTCAGAACCGTCGCGCCGGACCACGGCCTTGCCGATTTCGGTACGGTACATCTCCTCGGGCACGTGACCCTTGATCTTGTAAAGCAGCTTGTGTTCGAAAATCAGCACGGGATCGGGGTCATCGATGGCTGCCAGCAACATGCCCTTGGCGTCCTCAGGGGTGGAGGGCTGCAACACCTTCAGACCCGGCACATGACCAAACCAGGCTTCCAATGATTGTGAGTGTTGCGCGGCAGCCCCCGTTCCGGAGCCGCAGGGCATGCGGAAGACCACGGGCACCGAAGCCTTGCCGCCCAGCATATAACGCATCTTTGCAGCCTGGTTGACGATCTGCTCCATGGCCAGGGTGGCGAAGTCGGAAAACTGGAATTCATAGACGGGACGCGCACCAGCAACCGCAGCACCCACGGCAACACCTGCTCCACCCAGCTCAGCAATCGGTGTGTCGCGCACGCGGTCTTCGCCGAAACGATGCACGAGGTCTCCCGTCACGCCAAAGGCCCCGCCGTAAACGCCAATGTCTTCACCCATAATGAAGACGCGCTCATCGGCTTCCATGGCTTGGGCCAGACCTTCCTGGATGGCTTGAGCGAAACTCAGTTCACGCGTGCTCATGCCACACCACCCACGGTGTAAACATCGCGGAGCAGAGAATCCGAGGTTGGGTTGGTGCCGCCTTGTGCAAAGGCAAAACCATCGGCCACGTCTTTTTCCACCTCATCACGCACGGCCTGCACTTCGGCTTCTGACAGAATGCCATGGCCCTGCAATTCGGTTTCGAACATCGGAATGGGGTCCTTGAGTTTCCACTCTTCAATTTCGTCTTTGGTGCGATACTTGTTGCGGTCGGAACGGGAGTGACCCCGGGTGCGGTAGGTCTTGCATTCAATCAGCGAGGGCCCCTCGCCATTCTGTGCGCGTTCCATGGCCACCATCATGGCCTCGTTCACATCGGAGATCTTGTTACCATCAACGATGACGCCCGGCATGTTATAGGCAATGGCGCGGGTGGCAATGTCCTGCACGGCGGTTGAGCGCTCAGTTGACACGGACATGCCATATTGATTGTTCTCGCAGACGTAGATGACCGGCAGGTTCCACACTGCTGCGATGTTCAATGACTCGTGGAAGGCCCCTTCATTGTTGGCGCCGTCGCCGAAGAAACACACGGCCACATCCTTGCCCTTGCGCTGCTTGATGGCGAGCGCTGCACCGGTGGCCAGTGGCAAACCACCCCCGACGATGCCGTTGGCCCCCAGATTTCCCGTTGCCACATCGGCGATATGCATGGAGCCGCCACGGCCCCGGCAATAGCCTTCTTCCTTGCCAAAAAATTCGGCAAACATGAACTTCACTTCGGCACCCTTACCGATACAGTGGCCATGGCCGCGATGGGTGGAGGTAATGTAATCCCTGTCCGTCAAATCCATGCAGATGCCAACGGCGGAGGCTTCCTGGCCGATGGAGAGATGCATGGTGCCGTGGGTCAAGCCGCGAATGTAAGATTCTTCAGCCATTTCCTCGAACCGGCGGATCAGCCACATGCGCTTCAAGGCGAGGCGGAGTTGCTCCTTGGAATGCCTGGCATAAAACGGGCGTGCATTGCTGCCCTTCTTCGAAGATTTCGTGGCTGGGGCAGCGGACATGGAGGGGCTCGGCGGTTGGCTGTGATGCTACCTATAATGAAACATTGTGCACTGCAATGTCAATATGTAGCATTATTAGGCAGTGGGGATTTTGAAGTTTGGCCGATAAATGGGGCATCTGCATCGCATGGATCATATTTGCATGTATCTGTAGTGCGGAAGAGGAATTGGAAGGTTTGGGCCAGATGCGGATACCATGGACATGGTGTTTTCAATTAGGGGTAAGCTGATTTTTCTGCATGCTCGCAGTTATTTCAGCACAAGGCTTCGTGCCGCCCTTGTATATTTTCTTTGAAGTTGAAGAAAATCGAGCGGGAGTTGGAGACGATAAGGGCGGCGATATTGAAGATGAGAAATAAAGCGTGAGTTGCAGTCAAGTGCATAACCGCATTGTTTCCATAATCAGCAATCCACGACTCTCATTGAACCAACAAATATTCAGTTCAAATTTCCGGCATTTGGGCTTTGCAAATGCCGGACCCTGAAAACCTCGGCATTGTTGCTTGAAGGGTAGGCAACGTCAGGCACTGGAACTTCAAGATGGGCGCAGAGTGGCTCCCAACCATCTCCCAACTCATGCACCAAAAGGCGAGACGCTGGCACAGTTTCGCGCACGGCATTCACATTGGCCCTATAGCAAGCCATGGCATATGCCTTGTCATTCATCTTGCCGTCGAAAACCTTGCCGGGGATCAACGCCAAGCCGACCGATTGAGGATCAGCGGCTTTATTGAGGCTCACCAAAATAGTTTTCTCAAAGCTGGCCCACCAACTTTCAGCACTGCGATAGGTCAGGATAACTTTGGCCTCGGGGTAAGCAACGATCAATTCGCGCCAGTAATAGGCTGAGGGCCAATCCACACAAGAGTTGTACCCTTCAAAAAGTTTTTCCCAATCAGGGGCAGCACCGTGCACAATGGCGCGCCAAATCTGCTTTTGCCGATCGTGCTCATGGATTTCATGCATGTGGTGGCAGGGCCCAAAACCCAGAACGTTTAACGCCTCTCGCATGGAATCCGTTCCTGTGCGGCCAAAGCCTGCACCAATAGCACGAAGTGTCATCAGGGCCTCCTCTTTCGTGCCTGCCGAGGCAGCTTATCTGAGTTCGGATGAAATCAACATTCTCTCGTTTGGTCAACAGTGTTCAATTGACTTGTCAGGGTTTGACGCCGCTTCCCATTCTTATTTAGACTGAATGCAGAAGGACATGGCTCGCGGCGCATCGAGTTAGGGTGCAGTCCACTTCCCTAAATTTAGTTGGATTTATGTGCGTCTGCCAGCTTAAGAAATGTGTAGTCATGTCCGCTCAGCGTCACACCAAATCGTGAGCCACAAATCTTGTCTGTTCCGCTCTCAAACACACAGCAAACATGCACTCTACCCCATGACCCATGGCTAATACAGATCACTCACCGCTTTCAAAGCCGCTGCCAGTGAGGGAATATCGCGATTGCGCAGGGCCAGGGACATTTCGGGCAGGCGTGGGGCCAATAGTGCGCCGGCGATGGCGAAGAATTCGTCTTCGTTCAGCGACTCGATGGGCTTGCCTTCCTCGGCGATCAACAGGGCCACGCAGGCTGCGGCCATGACGGGCAGATTGGGATCTTCACCTTTCAGGAATGCAAACTGCGGTCTCACCTTGCCGGAGCGGGCGATGGTGTCGGCATCGACGAGGTTCAACAAGGCACGGGCCAGAACCGTGGTGGGTTCTTCGCCTGGCGTCGACGAGTTTTCCGCCATCAGGCGGCGGGCGGCATCAATGCGGTGTTCGAGCACCAGAAACGGGCCTTCGGTGCCGCTGGCGAGAATATGTTTGGCCGCCCGAAAGAAATAGGCGGTGAACAGCGACGTCAGCACCAGCCGGTTCTGGCGTATCGCCTCAATCACTTCACCGCGCATGCCGGGTGCAAAGGGCGACGGCAGGTCACGCCATTGCGGCACAAACAGGCGCACCGAAATGTCGGCAGCACGGGAGAGCAGCCAGTCCATATTGCGTGCGAAAGAGGCCACAAGCCGTGAGAGAAACGTGGGCTGGGTGGCCAGCGCGTGAGACTGGCCATCGGCCTTGGACAGGTCGCGGACGTAGAATTGCGCCGTGCGCAGGCCGTCGCGCACCCCGGCGGCCATGCAAACGGCGTGGGCGGTGAGTGAATCAGCGGATCGAAGGGCTATCGTCATGGGGCAATTTGAACCTTGCGGGACGCGTTCCGTCAAGCCATGTTAGCGTCACAGGTCAAATCATGCCGACTGCACTTATAACCGAAATGTCTGAAACCACCGGCCTCGCCCATGACGCAAGGCGGTTTCGCACGATTTTGCAGAGTTTCGAGCGCAATCTGGAGCTTTTGTTCAAGGATTCAGGCCTGTCGCCCCATGTGGATCATGCCGCCCTTGCCACCGCCTTTGCCAAGTGGCGGGAGCGCTTTGACGCCACGAAGCACCTGGCCGATGCAAATCGGCATGATTTTGTGATCTATGCCGCAGGCCTGATGCTGAAAGAACTGATCGACGCCAAGCCGCTGGAGGCCGTGCCAAATCTTGATGCCCCCGAAAAACTGGGGGACCATGTCTTGGCCCGTTGGCCGGAAGGCTATGCCTATACCAGTTTCTGTTTGTCAGTGGCCTCGGCCATCCTGCGGGAAATGGGGGAGGATGATCTTTCCGGCGAGGGTCTGGCGGAAGATCCGGCGTTCTGGGATTCGTTCAAGGAAAATACTTTGGAGAGTCCGGCAACCGCAGTTGCCTTCTTCGACCTGGTGTGTGGCCGCGACCCCAACTGGGATGCGCCGGATGTACCATGGATGCGCCATGCTCAACGGCAGTTTGGTGCGTTGAAGGCAAGGGACCAGCAGAAGCTGCTTTAGATTTTCGCCGACACAAACGCGACGTAATGCTCAAGCCACGACTTCAGACGTTGCCATGAATCATCGTCCTTCAAATTACCAGCGGCATCAAACTTCTGGCTGTTGTGGCCTGCGAAGAATTCGGGCTTGGGCATGACGATGGCTTCCATGCCTTGCAGGTTTTGCCGCAGGTGATATTGCGAACGGCCTGTGCCCAATGGCCCATCGGCAGCGCCGATAATACCGACACGCCGCCATTTGAAGGGTGAGCCACCGCGCGACAACCAGTCCGTGGCGTTCTTCAATACGCCGGGTACGGAGAAATTGTATTCCGGTGTTGAGATGACAATGCCATCGGCGGCGCGGATTTTCGCATCGAGGGCTTTGACAGCGGCGGGTTTGCCCTCGGCGGCTTCAAGGTCACCATCGTAAAGCGGTATGCCATGCAGGGTGGCAACCTCAACCACCACACCTGCGGCGGCCACTTCACCCAGTGCGCGGCACAACCCCGTATTTGTCGAAGCCTTGCGAAGCGCACCACTGATGGCGATGATGTTCATGCTGTCACTTCCTTCTTGATGCGTTTGAATGCCGTTAAAGCACGGTCCCTTGCGACGCCATGGTCAATGATGCGGGATGGGTAGGCGCGGGGTGGCACTGACATTTCCCAGGGCTTGTGGACAAATTCGTCAGGAACTTGCGCCAGTTCCGGCACCCAGCGCCGCACATAATCCCCCTGGGGATCAAACTTCTCGCCTTGCAGCACCGGATTGAACACGCGGTAATAGGGTGCGGCATCCGCACCACAGCCAGCCACCCATTGCCAGCCTGCCGCGTTGTTGCCGATGTCGGCATCCACCAGCGTGTCCCAGAACCAGCGTTCGCCTTCCTGCCAGGGCAACAGCAGATCCTTGATGAGGAAGGATGCCACGATCATGCGCACACGGTTGTGCATGATGCCGGTGTTCCACAATTCGCGCATGCCGGCGTCAACGATGGGATAACCGGTCTTGCCCTGCTGCCAGGCCACGAGAGCTTTCGGATCAACGTTCCACGGAAAGTCTTCGTATTCCGGTTTGAACGGTCTGTCAGGAAACGTCGGCACGTGGTGGATGAGGTTATAGGCAAATTCACGCCACAGCACTTCCTTGAGGAACTTCTCACCATCATGGTCCAGGGCGCCGCCGGCCTGTGTCATGCGTTGTGATGCAGCATGCCAGACCTGGTGGGGCGAGATTTCACCCCAGTGCAAATGCGGAGACAAGCGGGAGACGTTTTGTTGGTCCGGCCGGTCACGGCCTTCGGCATAGCCCTTGAGGCCTGCGTCAAGAAAGCGTTCGAGCGTGACGCGCGCTCCGGCTTCGCCCGGCGTCCAGGCCTTGGCCAGTCCTTGCGACCAATCGGGTTTGGTGGGCCGCAGGTGCCAGTTTTTCAGATCGTCGGATGCAATGTCCACCGTGTGCCGCGTCAAGGATGGCACGGGCTTCAACGGGCGTGGCGGCCCCTTGGCAAAGCAGACGCGCGAATAGGGCGTATAGACCTTGAAGAATTCACCCGAGCCATTGCGGATGCTCTCCGGTTCATGCAGCAGATAGCCGCCGTGGCGATGACAGGCCACACCCAAGCGATCACACAACTCTTTGACCCGGCGCTCCAATGTACCTGACCACGGCGCATAATCGCGCGTGAAGTAAAGCGCTGAGGCCTTGCATTCGACAATCAATTTTTCCAGCTGTGCAAGGGTCTCACCCTGACGCAAGATGAGTGGCAGAGACTCATTCAGGTGTTCGAGGCTGTGATGCAGCCACCAGCGCGAGGCACCACCCCAGCGCCAGTCACCCGGTGTCTTGTCATCCAGAACATACACTGGCAGCACCGGCCCTGCTGCTGCTGCCGCTGTTAGCGCTGGATGATCGGTCAGCCGCAAGTCCTGGCGGAACCACATGATGACGGGGTGGGTCACAAAATCCCTTTCATTTTCAGTATCGTATACGCAACATGTCAAAGCCAGATCAACAGCTTATCCTCATCCTCGGCGACCAGCTGAGCCTCACGCTTTCAAGTCTCAGGCAGGGCGACAAGTTCCGCGATGTGGTGTTGATGGCAGAGGTGATGGCCGAGGCGACTTACGCCCGGCATCACAAGAAAAAATTCGTGCTGGTGTTTTCCGCCATGCGGCATTTTGCCGGGGCCCTGCGGCGTGAGGGCTGGACAGTTGACTACGTGAAGCTTGAAGATGTGGGCAACACGCAAAGTTTGAAAGGCGAAGTGGAACGGGCAAAGTTGCGTCACAGTATTTCAAGCGTGGTGATGACAGAAGCAGGCGAATGGCGCCTGAAACAGGAACTCAGCCACATTGCCGCGCTTGAAGATACACGTTTCATCTGTTCGCATGCCAGCTTCCGGCAATGGGCGTCGGAACGGCGGGAACTGCGCATGGAATATTTCTATCGCGACATGCGCAGGCAGACCGGGCTGTTGATGAACGGCGACAAACCCGAGGGCGGGCAATGGAATTTTGATTCTGAAAACCGCAAACCTGCCAAGGGCGATCTGCTGATGCCGCAGCCTCCGCGCTTTGCGCCGGATGCAATCACACAGGATTGCATCGCCATGACGCTGCGCATTGCGCCTGACAACTTCGGAGACATTGAACCTTTCTGGTTTGCTGTGACAGCTGAGCAGGCAGAGCAAGCCTTGGATTATTTTCTGGCGCACGCCTTACCGCAGTTCGGTGAAACGCAGGATGCCATGTTGGTGGAGCAGAAATTCCTGCATCATGCGGTGCTGTCGCCCTACATCAATGTCGGTCTGCTTGATCCGCAGCAGGTGTGCCGCCGGGTTGAAGCGGAATACCGGAAAGGCCGTGTACCCCTTGCTTCGGCGGAAGGGTTCATCCGGCAGATCATTGGCTGGCGCGAATATATTCGCGGCATTTATTGGTTGAAGATGCCAGACTATGCTGAAGTCAACGCGTTGAAGGCCACGCGGCCCCTGCCCGCCTTTTATTGGACGGGCGAGACGGAGATGAATTGCGTGGCACATGTGGTGAAGCAAACGCGGGAAGAGGCTTACGCGCACCATATTCAGCGTTTGATGATCACAGGAAATTTTGCATTGATTGCCGGGATCAATCCGCAGCAGGTGCATGAATGGTATCTGGCTGTCTATGCCGATGCCTATGAATGGGTGGAACTGCCCAATACCATTGGCATGGCACTGCATGCGGACGGTGGCTTGCTCGGCTCAAAACCCTATGCGGCGTCAGGCAACTACATCAACAAGATGTCAGACTACTGCAAGTCCTGCCGTTATGACGTGAAGCAGCGCACGGGTCCCGAAGCCTGCCCCTTCAATGCGCTGTATTGGGACTTCATTGCGCGGCATCAAACGCGATTTGCCAAGAACCCGCGCATGGGGAACATCACACGGGGGTATGAGAAGTTTGATCTGGCGGAGAAAGTGCGGATTGCGGAAAGTGCGGCGGGGTTTTTGGATGGGCTGGTGAGTTGGGAGTGAAAGTCCCTCTCCGTCAGTCGCTTCGCGCCTGCCACCTCTCCCGCAAGCGGGCTAGGATATCGCTTATATGTCCTCGCCCGCTTGCGGGAGAGGTGGATCGCGGCGCAGGCCGCGAGACGGAGAGGGAACTTTAAACCTTCACCCCCGACCGTTTCTTCAACAACCCTGTCAACCAGTCCGGATCCATTTGCGGAACGGACGAGAGCAACAGTTCCGTGTACGGAGGATAAGGTGGGTTCAGCACTTCGCTCTTCAGGCCCTGCTGCACAACCTTGCCCTTGTACATGACCACGATCTCGTCGGAAATCGCGCGCACCGTGGCGATGTCATGGGTGATGAAGAGGTAGGAGACGCCGGTGTCCTTTTGCAGGCGCATCAGCAGTTTCAGGATTTCTTCCTGCACGATCTGGTCAAGCGCTGACGTGACTTCATCACAGATGATGATATCGGGCTCGGCCGCAAGGGCGCGGGCAATGGAAATGCGCTGTTTCTGGCCACCGGACATTTCACCGGGGTAACGGTCGATGAAGTTTTCGCCCAGTTCAATGTTGTCGAGCAGGGCAATGATCTTTTTCTCTTTTGCTGCCCCCGTGAGGCCGAGATAAAATTCCAGTGGACGGCCAATGATGTCGCGCACGCGCTGGCGCGGGTTGAGGGCCGTATCCGCTGATTGATAGATCATCTGGATGCGGCGGAGCGTATCACGGTCGCGGTCCTTCAATTTTGCAGGTAGCGCCTTGCCATTGAATTCGATACGGCCCTTGGACACGGGCAGCAGCCCTGTGATGGCACGGGCCAGGGTGGATTTGCCGGAACCGGATTCGCCCACAACAGACACCGTCTTGCCCCGCGGCAGGCGCACCGACACATTTTCCAATACCTTCATGACACCGGAATAGCTGGCGTCCACATTGCTGACGGAGAGAGCGATGTCGTTACTCTTCTCCTCGGGCTTTTCGAGGCTGCGCACGGCCCAGAGGGACTTGGTGTAGTCTTGGGTCGGTTGTTTCAGCATGGAACGGGTTTCGGATTGCTCCACGAGATTGCCATAGCGCAGCACCATGATGCGGTGCGCCATTTGCGCCACCACTGCAAGGTCGTGGGTGATATAGACGGCGGCCGTGTCAAACTCTTCAACGATGCGGCGCATGGAGGCCAGCACCTCGACCTGGGTGGTCACGTCCAGTGCGGTTGTGGGTTCATCGAACACGATCAGGTCAGGGCGGCAGGACATGGCCATGGCGGTCATGGCGCGTTGCAATTGCCCACCCGAGACCTGATGTGGATAACGCGTGCCGATGGTATCGGGGTTTGGCAGTTGCAGGCGCTTGAACAGGTCGCGGGCATCGGCCTCGGCCTTGTCAGTATCCATCACACCGTGGTTCTTGGCACTTTCCGTGACCTGTTGCATCAGGCGGTGGGCCGGGTTGAACGATGCGGCAGCACTTTGGGCGACGTAGGAAATTTGCGAACCCCACATCTTGCGCAGTTGCTCCTGGGGGGCGTTCACAAGATCTATGCCGTCAAACATCACGGTGCCTGAGGAGATGCGGCAGCCTGGCTTGGTGTAGCCCATGGTGGCCAGACCCAACGTGGATTTACCTGCACCCGATTCACCAATGAGGCCGAGCACTTCACCGCGTTTCAAGTCAAGGTCGATGCCCTTGATGATGGGGTGCCATTTTTCGTCCGAGTAACCTTCGATCTTGAGGCCGCGGATTTGAATGAGCGGCGTGCCCTTGACGCGTTTCTTGTCATTGCTCATCGCGCAACCCCGAGGTTTTATGCAGGAACCAATCCACCACAAAGTTCACGGCAACTGTGAGCAGGGCAATGGCAGCGGCGGGTATCAACGGCTGGGGCCGCCCGAAGGTGATCAGCGTCTTACTCTCCGCCACCATGGAGCCCCAGTCTGCCGTGGGTGGCTGAATGCCAACGCCAAGAAATGACAGGGCGGAGATGGTAAGAAAGACAAACGAAAAGCGCAGGCCGAATTCGGCAATCAGCGTTGGCAGAATATTTGGAATGATCTCACGGAACACCACCCAGAGCATGCCTTCGCCGCGCAGGCGTGCCGCTTCAACAAAGTCCTGCACGGCTACACTCAAGGCGGTATTGCGGGCGAGACGAAACACGCGGGTTGAGTCGAGAAGCGCCAGAATGAAAATCAGGTTCCACACGGATTTTCCCGCCATGGCCAGCAGCATGAGAGCGAAGATCAACACCGGTATTGACATCAGGATATCGACAATGCGGCTGACGATCTGGTCCATCCAGCCCCTTGTAACCGCAGCATAGATACCGAGAACGCCACCGATGAAGAATGAAATCAGCACCGTGGCCAGCGCGATGAAGATGGTGTTGCGGGCACCGAAGATGACGCGGGACAAGGTATCGCGGCCGATCTGGTCAAGGCCGAACCAGTGGGAACCGGAAGGTGGGGCATAGGCCTTGCCGACAATCTCGGCCTCGCCGAAGGGAGCGATGAGATTCGCAAACACCGCGCAGAAAAAATAAAACGCGATGACGAAGAGACCGAACTTGGCGCTGATCGGTGCTGACTTCAACAGGCGCCAAGCATCCTGCGACCAGGTGCGCTTGGTGCGCATGTTGAGGATATCGACGTGCTGTGTGCTCATTTGGGGTGCAAGAGCCTTGGGTTGGTGACGATCGACACAATGTCAGCCAACAGGTTGAGCATGATATAGGTGGCGGCGAAAATAAGCGCACAGGCCTGGGCCACCGGCATGTCACGTGTGCCAACGGAGTCCACCATCAACTGGCCGATGCCGGGATAGACAAACACCACCTCAACCACCACAACACCGACCACAAGATAGGCGAGGTTGAAGGCGATGACGGTGGCGATGGGAGCCCAGGCATTGGGAAGCGCATGGCGCAGGATCACTTGCCAGGGTTTCAGGCCCTTGAGCTTGGCCATTTCAATGTAGGGACTTGCGAGCAGACTGATGATCGAGGCCCTCGTCATGCGCATCATATGGGCGATGATGACAAGGGTGAGTGTCAATGTGGGCAGGGCTGCACGCGACACATGTTCCCAGAAGGGTGTGGTTTGATTCACTGTCGAGAGTGGATAGAAGATGCGGAATTTCACAGCCAGAAAAAACATCAGGATATAGGCCACGAAGAATTCCGGTGAAGCGATAGTGGTCAGGGTCACGCCATTGATGATGCGGTCAAACCAGCTGTTGCGGTAAAGTGCTGCCAGCAGCCCCAGCGCCAGGGCTATGGGCACCGCGAACAGCGCTGTCATGGCGGCCAGAAAAAATGTGTTGTAGAGGCGAGGCCCGATGATGCCTGAAACGGTGCGCACATTCTCCTCGCGCCAGCCCCCGGCCCCGGCAAAGGATTTGCCGAAATCACCCTGCAGGGCACCGCCCACCCATTCGAAATAGCGAGTCACAGCCGGGCGGTCGAGCCCGAGTTGGTGGTTGAATGCGGCCACGGTTTCCTTGGTGGCACCCTGACCCAGAATGGCTTCCGCAAAGCCACCTGGCAAAAACTCCAGCGATGAGAAGATGATGACGGACACGGCAAGCAGTGTCAGAAACCCCAATCCCAAACGCTGCAACACGGTTTTCAATACCGGATGCATCGGCGCGTTCCCTCGTTACGTGTTCCCAAGGGCTTCTGTGTCCCTTCGTCCGGAACCTAGCAGACTGTGACGGCTTGGCTAACAGTTTTTGACAGAATTAATTTCAAAAACGACATCATTCACAAAAAACGACATCAGCATGAAAAAACCCCCGCCGTTTCCGGCGAGGGTTGATTGAGCGTAGAGTGACGTGACTTATGCGAACCACCAACGGTCGTACATGTATCCACCGTCGAAATCGTTGTCGGTGTTGAATTCGCCGTGGCCGAGCTTCGAAGACATGGCACCCACATAGTTGGAGAACATGAGAACCATCTGGCCGCCATCATCATGGACCAGCTGCTGCGCTTCGGCATAAAGTGCAGCACGCTTTGCGTCATCGGTTTCTGCACGGGCGACCGGCAGGATTTCGTTGAAGCGCGTGTTCTTCCAATGCGTGTCGTTCCAGGCGGCTTTTTCGGCCAGTGAAACGGTGAGCATGGTGTCTGCCGTAGGGCGGCCACCCCAATAGCAATGGCTCCAGGGTTTCTTGAGCCAAACGTTATCCCAGTACCCATCATTGGGTTCGCGAATGACGTTGATATTGATGCCCGCTGCCTTGGCATGTTCTGCCATCAGCAAGGCGGCATCAACCGAGCCAGCAAAGGCTGCATCAGCCGCAGAGAGATCAACCTTCAAGCCGTCGAGGCCTGCCTTCTTCAGCAAGGATTTGGCCTTTTCCGGATCATAGGTATAGGCAGGTTCCGGGCTGGTTGCATATTTCATGGTGGGCGCAATCGGCGAGTCATTGCCAACCTTGCCGTAACCAAACAACACCTTGTCCACCAGTTCCTGGCGGTTTACAGCCCATTTCAGGGCCTGACGCACTTCAAGCTTGTCGAAGGGGGCCTGATCCGTGAGCATGGGTGCGGTGTAATGCTGGTAGCCTGCCACGTTGTAAATTTCCGTGTCGGGCGCTGACTTCAGCATGTCAATGGTCTTGAGGTCAGCCTTGTCCATGTAATCGATTTCGCCAGCCAGATAGGCATTGGTGCGGGCGGCTGGATCGAGAATGGCAAGCTGCGTCACTTCATCGAAGTTGCCCGGTGCGAAAGCATTGGGGTTCTTTTTGAAGTGTACTTTCACGCCGGGTTCGAAACCGTCGAGAATATAGGGGCCAGCGCCGAGTCCGGTCAGGTCCACCTTGCCGTCTGTGGCAGACAGGATGGGGAACTGGTATTGTGCCAGGCCATAGGGGAAATCGGCGTCAGCACCCGACAGTTCAAATACAACAGTTTCAGGACCGTCAGCCTTGATCGACGTGACAGCGCCGAGATAGGCTTTGCCGGCAGACTTCGAGTCCGGGCCATTGTGGTAGTTGAAGGTTGCCACCACGTCATCCGACGTCACGGGCTTGCCATTGTGGAAGGTCACTCCCTTGCGCAACTTGAAAATCCACTTTTTGGCACCATCAGCCGGTTCCATGCTTTCGGCGAGGTAAGGTGTGACGTTGCCCTTCTGGTCGGTGCGGGTGAGTGTGGCTCCGGACAGACTGCGGCCCCAGCCGAAGTTCATGCCATGGGCCCAGGTGGCGGGATCAAACGTGTCGGTGGTGTTGCCGTGGCCGAGACCCGCGCGGAAATGGCCGCCGGGCTTGGCTTCAGCGCGGGCGGCGGTTGAGAACAATGTTCCGGCGGCAGACAAGGTCATGCCGCTGGCCATTGCGAACTGCATGAAGTCGCGGCGGGACAATTTGCCCCGTGTCACGGCTTTCTGTGCCAGTCCAAGTTTGAATTCGAATTCAGTCATGTTTCACTCCATTGCATTGAAATGCTGTGTTGATCGGAGCGGCGCTTGTTTGCCGTTCGCGGGCTTGACCATGGCGAACCCTGTG
>CAXTKL010000009.1:0-3550 GCA_964244825.1 uncultured Aestuariivirga sp. | reverse complement strand
TGATCGGAGCGGCGCTTGTTTGCCGTTCGCGGGCTTGACCATGGCGAACCCTGTGCCACGGCCTTGTTGTCCCGTCCTTCTCCCCTCAGTCGTTCTTGTTTTTGCTCCAGACGAAGTGGCCTGGCGTTGCCAAACCTGACTCAAAGCCTCGCATGATGTTGCTTTTGCGTCAATTCAATTTCATGACATAAGGCAGGCAAGGCTTTGATCCAAAATGGCGCTTTCGCGCGTAAACAAGTCGAATCTGTTGTGAGGAATTGAATTTTGCCGAAATTGAAGATTGCCGTTGTCGGCAGCGGTATCTCGGGCTTGTCCTGTGCCTGGGCGTTGTCGCAACGCCATCACGTGACCGTGATCGAATCGGACGACAGACTGGGCGGCCACGCCAATACGGTGAATGTGCAAACCTCGGCGGGGCAGGTGGCGGTTGATACGGGCTTCATCGTGTTCAACGCCTGGACCTATCCGAATTTCACGGCCATGATGGATTATCTCGACCAGCCCATCGTCTCCACCCAGATGTCATTTTCAGTTAGTGCTGATGCGGGGCGTTACGAGTATAGCGGTAACCATCTTGGCACCTTGTTTGGCACGGCACGGCAATGGCTCTCGCCGTCGCATTGGACAATGATGGCTGATCTGCTGCGCTTCTACAAAAAAGCGGAGACCCATGCCCCCCAGGTTCCGGCAGGCACCAGTCTGGGAGCCTATCTGCAAAACTATGGTTATGGTGACGCCTTCATGCAGCGGCACATTCTGCCCATGGCGGGGGCCATCTGGTCAGCAACGCCGGAGCAGATCGCAGCCTATCCCTTCCATGCCTTCATCCGGTTTTTCAAGAACCACAAACTGTTCGACCTTGGCAACCGTCCGGACTGGAATGCAGTGAAGGGCGGCTCCAGGGAGTATGTGACGAAGCTGATTGAAGACTCGCGCTTTGATGTTCGCATCGCAACACCTGTCGCGCGCATCGTGCGAACCGCACACGGCGTCGATGTACATGATATGCATGGCGGTGTGGAAGACTATGATCACGTGGTGCTGGCCACCCATGCCGAGACGGCATTGCGGCTCTTGGCCAATCCCACAGGGAATGAGCGGGATCTGCTCTCGCCCTTCAAGACCTCAGCGAACCGGGTTTATTTGCACCGGGACAAGACGCTGATGCCAACGACACAACGTTTTTGGTCGGGATGGAATTACCGCATGCCAGGCGGCGAGACCGCCACAGCTCCGGAAGTGACATATTGGATGAACCTGTTGCAGAAACTTGATTCACCGGAACAACACTTTGTGTCGCTGAACCCGGTGGTGAAGCCGAGCGCAGATTTGGTCGATGCGATTTTTGACTATCGCCACCCGATGTTCAGCGAAGCGACAATGGATGCGCAGAAACATCTCTGGTCGCTGCAAGGTGAGAAACGGACGTGGTTCTGCGGGGCCTGGTTTGGAGCAGGCTTCCATGAGGATGGATTGCAGGCGGGGCTGGCCGTGGCTGAACAGTTGGGTGGTGTACGCAGGCCGTGGAACGTAAGCGATGAATCATCGCGCATCCATCTCGGAGCTTCGCATCAAACGCTGCCGAATGATTTTGTCGAGGCTGCGGAGTGAACGCCATCACCCCATCCGTCTATGTGGGCAAGGTTGTGCACCGGCGTTTGCGGCCCGTGGCGCACCACCTGGAATACAATGTGGCCAGCGTTCTGGTGGACGTGGACCAGATGCAGAAGTTGCCCTCACTTTTGCGTTACAACCGCTTCGGCCTGTTCGGTCTCTATGATGCTGATCAGGGCGTGAAAGATGATCCCCTGCCGTTGCGGGATTTTGCCTGGGCGCAAATGTGCAAACATGGGGCACCTGCAGAGGTGACGCGCATTCTGATGCTGAGTTATCCGCGCATACTCGGTTACACATTCAACCCGCTCTCGGTGTTCTTTGGTGTGGATGCTGCCGATAACATCCGCATGCTGATCTATGAAGTGCATAATACTTTCGGCGGCAGGCATATATACCCCGCAGGGCCTTTTGCGCCGGGAGATGAAACCTTTGCCAGTGCTGAAAAAGCATTCCGGGTTTCGCCCTTCAACAAGATCGAGGGGCATTATGGCCTGCGCGTCAGCACGCCCGGTGACGACGTGGCGGTGGGGGTGTCGCTGACCACCCTTGAAGGACCACTGCTCAATGCCTATTTCAGTGGAAAGCGCAAAGCCTTAAACAATGCAACGCTTCTCAAAGTGTTTTTCGGCCTGCCCCTGATGACAGTGAAGATCATGGCTGCAATTCATTGGGAGGCCTTGAAACTTTGGGCGAAGGGCCTCAAACTGCAATCACCTTAATTGGCCGAGAGAGCTGGAAAGGTGGGGAACATGAGTGAAGGTATGTTGGGTAATATCATTCTGGCGCTGGGCCGCAAATTTTTTCCGAAGGACGTCAAGGGATCACTGGCACTGACGCTTCCTTCAGGCGAAGTGGTGACAGTTGGCCAGACCGGTTCAGGCTTTGATGCGGATTTGCAGATGCTCAATTTCAGCGTCATCTGGGCAAGCATCCGGCGCGGGCAATTGGGTTTTTTCGAACGCTACATGGCGGGTGATCTCGAAAGCAAGAACCCCACCAGTCTGTTCCGCTTCTATCTGCAAAACCGCGAGGCGCTTGACCGTGCGTCAACGGGATTTTTCTTCACCAGTTTTTTTGACAAGCTGTGGCACAAGACGCGCGACAACAACAAAGACCGCGCCAAGGACAACATTTCTGCTCACTATGACCTCGGCAATAACTTTTACGAGGCCTGGCTCGACGACACCATGAGTTACTCCTCAGCGGTATTTGATGGCACGGGCAATAGCCTGGAAGCGGCCCAGCGCCACAAGGTGCACAAGGTCATGGACGCGGCGGAAGTGGAAGCCGGAAAATCCTATCTGGAAATTGGCTGTGGCTGGGGCGGTGTGGCGGAGGAAACAGCAAAAGCCGGTGCCTATTTGCGTGGCATCACCCTGTCGCGTGAACAGCTGGACTATGCGCAGAAGCGCATGCAGGCCCAGGGTTTGCAGGACAAGGCCGAACTGGTGTTTGAAGATTACCGTGATACCAAGGGCACGTTTGACGGCATCATGTCCGTGGAGATGATTGAGGCCGTGGGCGAGCCGCACTGGCCTGCCTATTTCCGTACGCTGTTTGACCGGCTGAAACCCGGCGGCGTGGCTGCTATCCAGGGCATCACCATCCTGGAAGATCATTTTGACGGCTATCGCAACGGCGTTGATTTCATCCAGCGCTACATCTTTCCCGGCGGCATGTTGCTGACCAAAGACATCATGCGCGAGCAGACGGCCAAAGCCGGCCTGCTGTTCGAGCGCATGGAATGTTTCGGCCAATCCTATGCCAAGACGGTTGCCATGTGGCGCGACCGTTTCGAAGCGGCATGGCCAAAAATCCAAAACTTGGGTTTTGACGAAAAATTCCGCCGCATGTGGAGCCTCTATCTCAGCTACTGCGAAGCCGGCTTTGCAGAGGGCGTGATTGATGTGGGGATCTACAAGTTGCGGAAGCC
>CAXTKL010000008.1:0-43183 GCA_964244825.1 uncultured Aestuariivirga sp. | reverse complement strand
GGACCTCATCCGCCCTTCGGGCACCTTCTCCAGCAAGAGGGCTGGAGAAGGGACAATTGCGATAAAATGACGGCGGCGCATATCAAGTCCCATCTCCATGCCCCCTTGCATGGAGAAGGTGCCCGAAGGGCGGATGAGGTCCCTTTCCCACCATGACAAATACGCTTCCCGACACCCGCCCCTTTGCCAACTTCGAATGGAAGCTGGCAGTGCGTTATCTCCGCGCCCGGCGCAAGGAGGGGATTGTTTCTGTCATCTCGCTGTTTTCGTTTCTTGGCATCATGCTGGGAGTGGCGACGTTGATTGTGGTGATGTCGGTGTTCAATGGTTTCCATCAGGAACTGCTCGACAAGGTGTTGGGATTTTCGGGCCACGCCACCATTTACGACCCGCAATTCGAGCCCGTGAAGGACGCCGAGGGCATCAAGGCCCGCCTTGCCAAGACACCCCATGTGGTGCAGGCGATTGCGCTGGTAGAAGGCCAGGTCATGGTTTCCTCCACCAAAAATGCCACCGGGGCATTGGTGCGGGGCGTCAGTGAAGCAGACATTGTGAAATTGAAAAGCCTGAACAATGAGAACCTGCGCACAGCCATTCAAAATCCGGGCGGCCTCGACAAGCAGCCGGGTTTCAACGGCTGGGACAAATCAGAGGGCGTTGCCATTGGCGAAGTCATGGCCTGGAAACACCAGCTTGGCCTTGGAACCACTGTGACGCTGATTTCCCCCAACGGACCCGATACCGTCATGGGGTCGACGCCGCGCATCCGTGATTATCCCGTCGTTGCCATTTTCAAGATGGGCATGTCGGAATATGACGAGAACGTCGTCTACATGCCCGCCAAGGAGGCACAGGATTTCTTTTCTTCAGAAGATGGTGTGACCGGCATTGAAGTTGACGTGGATGATCCGGAAGCCATTCAAAGTTACCTCGGTGACATTCGCGCTGCTGCGGGCAAGGGCCTGATGATCCAGACCTGGAAAGACAAGAACCAGGCCTTTTTCAATGCACTTACAGTGGAACGCAATGTGCTTTTCATGGTGGTGACCATGGTGGTGCTGGTGGCAGCGCTGAACATCATTTCAAGCCTGATCATGCTGGTCAAGGACAAGAGCCGCGATATCGCCATTCTGCGCACCATGGGGGCCACGGCGGGGGCCATGCAGCGGGTGTTTTTCATTACCGGGGCTGCTATCGGTATCGCTGGAACTTTTGCGGGCGTTTTGCTGGGTTTACTCATCGCTTTCAATGCCGAGAATATCCGCAAAGCCATTCAGTGGCTGTCCGGCGTTGATCCGTTCAACAAGGAGCTTTACTATCTCTCGCAATTGCCGGCCCGCATCGAACCCACGCAAGTGCTTTTGATTACCCTTCTTGCGCTGACGCTCAGTTTTCTTGCAACACTCTATCCATCATGGCGTGCGGCCAAGCTCGACCCGGTTGAGGCGCTGCGTTACGAATGAAACTGAAACCTGCCCTCGACCTGAAAAACCTGACCCGCGTCTATGGCCAGGGCGATGCTGAATTGCGTGTGTTTGATGGTTTGTCCCTTACGGTTCATGCGGGCGAAGTGGTGGCGCTGGTCGGACAATCCGGTTCTGGCAAATCTTCATTGCTGCACATTGCGGGCCTGCTTGAGAAGCCAACGTCGGGCGAAGTTTATATTGCCGGGCAAGAATGTACCACCCTGGATGACAGGGCCCGCACCCGCATCCGCCGTATTGGTGTTGGCTTTGTCTATCAGTTTCATCATCTGCTGCCGGAATTCTCGGCACTGGAAAACGTTGTCATGCCGCAGCTGATTGCAGGTGCAACCGCTGCCGAAGCCGACACGCGTGCAAAGGATTTGCTGGGCCGTCTCAAACTCTCGCACCGCCTCGAACACCGTCCCGCCGAAATGTCAGGCGGCGAGCAACAACGCGTGGCCATCGCCCGCGCGCTGGCCAATCGTCCGTTATTGTTGTTGGCGGATGAACCAACGGGCAATCTGGACCCCGATACGGCGGCCCTGGTGCATGCTGAGTTCATGCGCCTGATCCGGGAGGAGGGTCTGGGCGCCCTCATTGCCACCCACAATTTCGAACTCGCCCGCAGCATGACACGCACAACGGTATTGCAGCATGGCAAATTGGTGGACGCTTAGTTTTCTGGTGCTCGCCTTGGCTGCCCCAGCCGACGCGGCAACAAAACCTGACCGCAAGGTCTTCGCCGCGTCCGTCTGCGCGGCTGTGGACAAGGCATCGGCCCAGCACAATCTGGATCGCATTTTCTTCACCCGCCTGTTGTGGAAAGAAAGTCTGTTCGATCCCAATGCGGTGAGTCCCGTTGGTGCCCAGGGCATCGCCCAATTCATGCCGGGTACGGCGGACCGCCGTAAACTCGCCGATCCCTTTGATCCCCTCGCCGCTATCGGGGCCTCGGCCGCCTTCCTTGCCGATCTCAAAAAAGATTTTGGAAACCTGGGGTTAGCCGCTGCTGCTTACAATGCAGGTGAAGGCCGTGTGACGCGCTGGCTGGCGGGCGAAAGTGATTTACCCGGCGAGACACAAGACTATGTAGCCTATATCACTGGCAAATCCGCCGAGGACTGGAAGGACAAGACCGCCAGCTTCGGTATGCCCGCACTGGGTAAGTCTGGCGATTTCAACAGCCAGTGTATTGCCCTTGCCTCGCGTCAGGTGAACCCCACCGGAGGCGGCATTCGCCGTGGGAAATCAGAGCCTTGGGGCGTCTTGCTCGCCGCTGACTTTAATGAAGGCAAGGCGCTCGCTCTGTTCAAGCGTTTGAAACTGCGCTTCCCGCAAGTCCTTGATGGTGCTCAACCCTTCGTCTCCCGCAAAAAGAATCTCTCCCGCGGCAGCCGGAAAATGGCTTTTGTGATGATGGGGGCCAAAACGCGTGAAACAGCCCAGGCATTGTGCGCCAAATACACGGCGGCAGGGCTGCCTTGCGTGGTGCGCAAGAACGGTTAGCAATCCACATCTTTTTCCTTGAACGAAGCTGTGGGAGTACCGCGAAGCGGAGAGGGGGTGTATCATCGAGTCCATGACCGTTCCCCAATTCATTCACCTTCGGGTCCACTCGGCCTACTCGCTTTCCGAAGGGGCTGTGCAGGTCAAGCAAATGGCTGCGCTTGCAACCAAGAACCAGATGCCTGCCGTTGCCATCACCGATACGGGCAACCTCTTTGGTGCACTCGAATTCTCCGACGCCATGATAGACAAGGGCATTCAGCCCATCATCGGCATGTCGCTCAAGGTGGATTTCGTCATCCCTGATGGCACTCCACAGAAACAGCATGTGGGCCTCAGGCAGTTTCATTCCCTGGTGCTGCTGGCGCAAAATGAAACGGGTTATGGCAACATGATGCGTCTCACCAGCCGCAGCTTTCTGGATGTATCGTCCAACGACGAAGCGCACGTGACATGGGCGCTTTTTCATCAGTGTACGGAAGGCATCATCTGCCTCTCCGGTGGACCATCAGGACCACTCAACGCCGCGCTGCTGCAGGGTCAAGTACCACTGGCCCGGGAAACGGCCTTGCGCCTGCATAATCTCTTTGGTGACCGCTTCTACATCGAACTGCAACGCCACGGCCTCGATACCGAACGCGCCGCAGAAAACGGACTGGTTGACATTGCTTATGACCTGGGCATTCCGCTGATTGCCACCAACGAGGTCTTCTTCTCTGCACCCGAGGACTACGCCGCCCATGACGCGCTGATCTGCATTGCGGAAGGCGCAGTGGTTGCTGCCGATGAACGCCGCCGTTTGACGCCGGAACACTATTTCAAGTCCCAGAAGGAAATGGCAACACTGTTTGCTGATATTCCAGAAGCTGTTCAGAACACCGTCGAGATTGCCCAGCGCTGCGCTCACCGCGTCAAGGGCCGCAACCCCATTCTTCCCCGCTTTGGCGATGGTGACGAACCCGCTGAATTGACGGCACAGGCAAGGGCAGGCCTCGACATCCGCCTTGCCGCAACAGGCTTTGCCGCCGGCATGACGCGCGAAGACTATGACAAACGGCTGGAGTTTGAGCTCTCCGTCATTATCAAGATGCAATATGCGGGCTATTTCCTGATCGTGTCAGACTTCATCAAATGGGCCAAGGCGCAGGATATTCCGGTGGGGCCGGGGCGTGGGTCTGGTGCCGGGTCGCTGGTGGCCTATTGCACTATGATCACGGACCTTGATCCCCTGCAATTCAACTTGCTGTTTGAACGCTTCCTGAACCCCGATCGCGTGTCCATGCCGGACTTCGATATCGATTTCTGCCAGGACCGCCGCGACGAAGTCATCGACTACGTGCAGCAACGCTATGGCCGCGAAAGCGTGGCGCAAATCATCACCTTCGGCAAATTGCAGGCGCGGATGGTGACCCGTGACGTCGGCCGCGTGTTGCAATTGCCCTATGGCCAGGTGGATCGCCTGTCAAAAATGATCCCCATGAATCCGGCCAATCCGGTGACCCTGGGACAGGCCATTGCACTTGAGCCGCGTTTGCAAGAGGAGCGTGACCGCGACCCCGCCGTCAAGGCCTTGTTCGATATCGCGCTGAAACTCGAAGGCCTCTATCGCAACGCCTCTACCCACGCCGCAGGCATTGTGATCGGTGACCGTCCGCTTGAACAACTGGTGCCACTCTACCGCGACCCGCGCTCCAGCATTCCTGCCACGCAATACAACATGAAATATGCCGAAAAGGCAGGGCTGGTGAAGTTCGACTTCCTCGGTCTGAAAACCTTAACCGTCATCGACAAGGCCCAACGCTTGATCCGCCGCCGTGTGCCGGATTTCCATGCCAGCAAAATCCCGCTCGATGATGGCGCGACCTTTGCGATGCTGGCGCAGGGCGAAACCATGGGGGTGTTCCAGCTTGAAAGTGCCGGCATGCGCGACGCCGTGCGTGCCATGCGGGCTGACCGATTTGAAGACCTGATCGCGCTGGTGGCTCTCTATCGGCCTGGCCCCATGGCGATGATCCCAACCTATTGCGCCCGCAAACTTGGCAAGGAAAAGGTGGAATACCTCCACCCGATGATGGAACCGATTTTAAAGGATACCTTCGGCGTCATTACCTATCAGGAACAGGTTCAGCAGATTGCCAAGGACATGGCAGGCTTTACGGCCGCCGCCGCCGATTTGTTGCGCCGCGCCATGGGGAAGAAAATCCAGAAGGAAATGGATGCCCGGCGCGAAGACTTTGTGAAAGGTGCCTTGGCCAACGACATCTCTGAAGAATTAGCCAACAGGGTGTTTGATGCATGTGCCAAGTTTGCCGAATACGGATTCAACAAATCCCATTCTGCACCATATGCTTACATCTCCTATCAAACAGCTTACTTGAAGGCCAATTTCCCGGTCGAATTCCTTGCCGCCTCGATGACATTGGACATGGGAAACACCGATAAATTGATGCTGCTGAAGCAGGAAATACAGCGCCTCAAACTGCCGATTGTGCCACCTTCCGTAAACGCCTCCGGCAATGAATTCGGCGTTAGGGACGGTGCAGTTGTCTACGCCCTTGCAGCACTCAAAAATGTCGGCGGTGGCGCCGTGCAGCATATGGTGGAAAAACGCGAGGCAGGCGGGCCTTTCAGATCCCTCGCCGACTTTGCCCGTCGCGTCGATGCGAAATCCCTGAACCGCCGCGCCATGGAAAGCATGATCAAGGCTGGGGCTTTTGACGCATTGTCGCCCAACCGCGCCCAGGTGTTCGATGCCATTGACCAGATTATCGGCCTCTCCAACCGCGCCAGCAACGAACAGGCTGCTGGCCAGAATGACATGTTCGCAGCCGGTGCCGTCACCGCACCTGAACTTAGCCTGCCTAAGCGCGACAATTGGCTGCCGATGGAAAAACTCGCCCATGAATTTGAAGCTGTCGGTTTCTATCTCTCCGGCCATCCGCTCGATGAATATGCGTCCTCGCTCCGCCGCATGCGTATCGACAGCTTTGCCGAGTTTGCCCAGAAGGCCAAAACCGGCGGCGTTAAGGCCGCACGCCTCGCTGCTACCATTACACATCGCCAGGAGCGCCGCTCCAAAGCAGGCAACCGTTTCGCTTTCATCGGCTTTTCCGATCCCACCGGGCAATTCGAAGCCATCTGCTTTTCCGACACGTTGAATGCCGCACGTGAATTACTGGAACCTGGCAGCTCCGTCATTGTGAGCGTGGAAGCCGACGTCGAAGCCGACGAGGTGAAGCTCCGCCTGCAAGGCGTGGAAGCGCTCGACAAGGCAGCCGCAGCCGTGGTGCAGGGCGTGCAGATTTTCCTGCGCAATGCGGTGCCAGTGGAGTCGATTGCAAAGCGCCTCGAACGAAAGGGCAAGGCCCCCATACTGCTCACCCTCATCACGGAAAGCGGCCGCGAAGTGGATATCGAACTCGGCAAAAATTTCGTGATGACACCGCAGATCAAGGGCGCATTGAAGGCGGTGAATGGCGTGGTGGATGTGGTAGATCTCTAGATCCCGGGTTGGGCCAAATATTTCCCATGAAAATGGAGATCGATAGGTGGTCGTAGACGTGTCGCAAAACAGGCCTTAAACATCTAATTTTTCAACCTGTGGGGGCAGGCCGACTCATGACATACAGAACTTTTTCAGTTTCGACGGTTATTGCTTTTATCTTGTGCTGGGGATCCACAGCATTTGCTGTCCCCACCTGCAACTCCCACCGCGAATTTCCCGCTGTTGACCTCTCCCAACCCGTCACAACGATTGCGACAGTCGGCGGACACAGTGGACTTGAAGGTTTGAAAGCCATTGGGGTCAAAACCATCGCCCGCTACTACGACTGGGTGGACGCCGACACAACATGCAAATCCCTGTTCCCGAAAGAGTCCGACGCGATCATTAGCGCGGGGTTCAGCATCCTCACGATTTTCCAGCACGAAAACTCTGACCCTGAAACTTTTATCGACAAAAGCCGCGGCGCCAAGGATGCAAATGAGGCTTTGGAACTTGCAGCGGCAAATGGCCAGCCGCCAGGGTCTGCCATATATTTCGCTGTGGATGGCGTTGATCAGACGCTAAAAGATTCCGTATTCGAATGGGGCATCAACAAGGGCAATGCGGTGTCGGCGGCGCGGCGGTCAAAGCTGCTGCGGGCCGACCCTTCATTTCGCAAGCACCTGAGGTTTTATGAGCGCTTCCGCCACTACCATCGCAGTGCGTTTGGCAAAGATGCACCGAATGTCAGGGCAGGCGACATCATGCCCTTCGTTGATCACTATTTCAGCGAACTAAATCGTGTGATGAAAACCGATGGTCGCTATCGCGTCGGGGCCTATGGCAGCGGCTTGGTCTGCAAACATCTATTGGCAAAGAAGTTGGCAGAACATTGCTGGCTTGCCATGTCGACAGGTTGGCCGCAATCCAAAGAATTTCAATCCAGCGGCAACTGGAGTCTGGCTCAGCAACGCACCACATTCTGCAAGGGTTGGAAATTCAATGACCGCGAAATGGCACGTTTTGATTTCAACCGCATGAAGACTGGCGACGTGGGACAATGGAGCAAGAAAGGCAAGGTAACGCCTGCACCCGGCCTTCAGGCCAAGTGCAAACCGAGTTGGTAGAGGCAGTCATGCCACCTTCAAACCTGCGTCCTGTTTTCGTTGCGTCCAGATCAGCAAGGCTGAACCCGCCAAAATAAGCGCAATACCAATCCACAGGTTACCCTCCGGCAGATAGTGGAACGCAAGAAAGCCCGCGATCACGTTGAAGGGCAGGCGCAGATCGTCGAAGGGCTGCAGGAAGCCTGCATCGGCAAGCGAATAGGCCTTCGTCAGGCAATATTGCGCGATAAATTGCACGGCACCTGCGAGCACCAAAAGCGCCAGAATGGTGCCCGTTGGCCATTCAAAACCAGCTGCCGCCGAGAGCCCGAAGTTGATGGGTGACAGCAACAGCAACAGCCACATCGTGATGGTTTCGGGCTTTTCCCTGGCGGTAAGCTGCTTGGTGATCAATGATGCAGCACCCCACAGAATGGCCGCTGCCACCGGTGCCAGTGACCACAGCGTGAATCCGGATGACCAAGGTTGCAACACGATCATGGCACCTGCAAAACCCAGCACGGCCGCGATCCACCGTTCAGTGCCCACATGCTCGCCGAGATAAAATCTGGCACCCAGCAAAATGAAGAAGGGTGACGTCATCACAAGTGCTATGACCTGCCAGATCTGTACGCCATGGGCGAGTCCGGCGATGAAAGCCTGCACGCCCAGGGCCGACAAGACCACGCGGACAACATGCAATGTCTTTTGCTCCGTATACAGAGCATTCACGCCCTGGCGGAAAATGAAGGGCAGCGAAAACAGGAGTGCAATGAAGTATTGCCAGAAGGCGTCTGACGTGGATTTAAAGCCAAAGCCGCCAAAATCCGGGCTGCCCGTAACTGTTTGCGTAATGACGTTGATGCCCGCAAAGGCAATACCGGCCAGAACAATATAAACCGCACCTCTCAGCGCAGTCGAGGTTTGGGAAATCTGATTCATGTGGAGGTCCTTTCTTCAAACATGAATCAGGACGACATGAGCACAAGCTGCACGGACAGCCGAAAGCTGTCCGCAAAAATACCTGTCCCATTCTCTTTCATCCGGACTATACCGTCGGCCCAGGAGTTACACCTGATCTGCTGTCCCTCCGTTGCCAGAGGCGCTCGCGGGCTATACCGCCGGTGGGGAATTGCGCCCCGCCCTGAGAATAAAGCCGGGCGGAAATACCCGGCATCGTGCTCATATCGGAAAATGAGGCGGGATTGCAAGCTCGCTCTCGACAGGCTACATGCCGCATCTCTGCTGATTGAAAGTGTAAGCCGCGAATGACCTCGCCCCGAAAAACGCCTACTGCCCGTTCTGCTGCCAGGCTGGGGGCGGTGCAGGCATTGTATCAACTCGATATTGGAGGTGCTGATCTGGGCGAAACCCTTGCCCAATTTTCGTCCCGTGTGACAGGCGACAATTTTGACAATGGTGAAACGGGCCAGGCAGATTTCAGTCATTTGCGCGACGTGGTAGAAGGGGCTGTGCGCGAACAGACCTTACTTGACCCCGCGATTGACAATGTGTTGGACAAGCACTGGCCGCTGCACCGTCTGGACGCCACGGTGCGAGCGATCGTCCGCTGTGCGGCATTTGAAATCTTCTTCAAGGACGCTGTGCCAGCCAGGGTCGCCATCAACGAATACGTGGATGTTGCCGCAGCTTTCTTCGAGGATGGTGATGAGCCGCGCTTTGTCAATGGCGCCTTGAACACTTTGGCCAGACTGCGCCGGCCGGATGAGTTCACGACATGAGCGAGTCCAAGCGTACAATACTGCTGTTGGCGGTCGCCCAAGCGCTTTATTCCTGCTGTATCATCACCGTGTTTGCGACGGCCGGTCTGGTGGGCCTCAACATTGCTCCATCGCCCGCCTGGGCCACCTTGCCTGTCACAACTTTTGTGATTGGTGCGATGCTGACAACGGTTCCCGCCTCGTTGCTGATGCAAAAAATTGGCCGGAAACCGATCTTTTTGCTGGGGGCCTGTGTCAGCATTCTGGGCGCGGGACTGGCCGTATGGTCGATCATCACCAGCAATTTTGCGGCCTTCTGTTTTGCCACGGCCATGCAAGGCGTGTTTCAGGCAACGTCGGGTTTCTACCGCTTCGCAGCCGCTGAGGCTGCCGATGCGGAGAGCAAGTCGATTGCCATCTCCTGGGTGCTCACCGGTGGCGTTGTTGCTGCCATTGGCGGCACGGTGATTTCAAACTATACCAGTGAACTGATCCCGCTGCACACATTTGCGGGGTCCTATGCGGCTGCTGTTGTGCTGGCATTGATGAACATTGCGGTCATATCGTATCTGAAAATTCCAAAGCCCGTTGCAGTGCAAACCGGGGGCGATGCGCGGCCTTGGCCAGTCTTGCTGCGGCAACCTAAAATGCTGGTCGCCATGGCCGCAGCCATGATCGCCTACAGCATGATGAATCTGATGATGACAGCAGCACCGGTGGCCATGATCGGTTGCGGTTTTGCCAAGGGTGACGCCAGTTGGGTGATCCAGTGGCATGTGCTTGCCATGTTTGTGCCCAGCTTCTTCACCGGACAATTGATCAAGCGCTTTGGTGCAGAAAAAATCACGGGGTTTGGCATGGTCATGCTGATGGGCGCAGCCGGGGCAGGTTTGGCAGGCATCACCTTTGGACATTTTGCCGTGGCGCTCATCATTCTGGGGCTAGGCTGGAACTTCGGATTCATCGGTGCCACCACCATGCTCACCGATACCTATCGTCCCGCCGAGCGCGGCAAGGTTCAGGCGGCCAATGACTTTGGCATTTCACTGCTGATGGTCATCGCGTCCTCCAGCAGCGGCGTCATCCTGGCGGATTGGGGCTGGCACGCCGTGCCCCTGGCGCTGTTTCCGCCGGTGGCGCTGGCACTGGGCATGCTTGCATGGCTCCACGTCTCGGCGAAGCGCAATCTCACGGCCTAAGGCTGGCGCAGATATTTTCGACGACCCCCTCGCCAGTCAAAGATTCATGGTTTAAGCTTTGCAAGGGGCTTGAACCTTTCTTCTATGATCGATCAATTTTCCATGAAGCATCCCCTTCTCTCAGGTTTCCCCATGATTTTGTTATATGGACTTGGTTCGGCCAATGCCATGGCAGACGCCGGACTGAACCGACAATGCGACCAACTGGCAGCCGCTGCCGTTGATGCCGATAGACCAACCGACATCGCCGGTGTCAACCGCGAAGACATTGTCAATGAAACAGCCATACCCGCTTGTGAATCGGCCCTGAACGCGGATGCGGGCAATGCCCATATCATGTTCAATCTCGCGCGCGCTTTGGACGCCACGGAAGTGGATATTCCGCGCTCAGCCAAGTTATACAAACAAGCCGCCGGGCTTGGTTCTATCGTGGCCATGCTCAATACCGGCTTTGCCTATCGCAACGGCCACGGTTTTGACCGCGATCCGGCCGAGGCGGCAAAATGGTACACCAAGGCGGCAGAACAGGGGTTTGCCATGGCTCAGACCAACCTCGGCCATCTCTATCGCGACGGCATTGGCGTGCCCCGGGACTATGTGGAAGCCAGGAAATGGTACGAAAAAGCTGTTGCTGCGGGATCTGGCGAGGCCATGAATGAACTCGCTTTGCTGTACGACCACGGCAATGGCGTGAAACAGGATTTCGCCAAGGCCCGTGCTCTCTATGAGCAGGGTATAACAGCTGGCAATACTGACGCTTTGAACGGCCTGGGCTGGCTTTATGACCGGGGCTTGGGTGTTCCTGCGGTGGACCATGTTAAGGCCAATGAGTTCTATAAAAAAGCAGTGGACGCCGGAAATGCCCAAGGCATGGACAATCTCGGTGAAAGCCTGTTGGCTGGCGAAGGCATTGCCAAGGACGAAGCGGCGGGCCTCGCCCTGCTGAACCAGGCCGTGCAAGAGGGCAATGGCATGGCCGCCAACAATCTCGCGAAGTTTTATGCCAAGGGCGAACACGTGGCGCAGGACTTCATCAAGGCCGGTCAGTTTTTCTTCAAGGCGGTCAAAAACCGATCCGATGATGTGGAGAAGATCTTGCTGGCTGATCGTGGGCGCTCCCTTGACCGCAGGATTCTGTTGGCGCTTCAGGATGAAATGCAGTCCGCTGGGCTGACGTTCACCCGCGAAGACGGAGTGTTGTCAGAATCAGCTGTCGCTGCCCTGCAAGGTGTCTACGATGAATGATCTGGCGAGCTGTTTGACGTCGACAGCTTTCCCTCAAATTTCTGAGTAACGCACCTCATTACAGCATTCACCGTGATGCGTTTCTCCCATTGAGTTTGCGGCGTGAGTTTGCCATACCACTTCTATTACTGAGCCCTTTGGCAGGGAAGCGCGATTCTGTGATCTTGAGTTCACAACGCGGCCAACAGCGGGGTTTGGGGCAACTGTAACTCAAGGATCAAGATATGTTCTCCACACTCTGGTTGATCGTGCTCGCGGGCGCGTTGTCCATCGTGTACGGCGTCATTACCACGCGGGGCCTCATGGCTGCTGACGCTGGTTCTGCCCGTATGCAAGAAATCTCGGCTGCTGTGCGCGAAGGAGCCTCGGCCTATCTGAAGCGCCAATACACCACCATCGGCTATGTCGGCGTAGTGATTTTCGCTCTCACCTGGTATCTGCTCGGCCACTTCGCGGCCATCGGCTTTGCCATCGGTGCAATTCTGTCTGGCCTTGCAGGCTTCATCGGCATGCACGTCTCAGTCCGCGCCAATGTGCGTGTGGCACAGGCAGCAACGAAGTCGCTGGCAGGCGGTCTTGACCTTGCGTTCAAGGCCGGCGCTGTCACAGGCTTGCTGGTTGCAGGTCTCGGTTTGCTTGGCGTCGTCTTATACTTCGGCTTCTTGACTGGTTCACTGGGACTCGCCCCAACATCACGCACCGTGATTGATGCTCTCGTTGCACTCTCCTTCGGCGCTTCGCTGATTTCGATTTTCGCCCGTCTCGGCGGCGGCATCTTCACCAAGGGTGCAGACGTTGGTGGCGACATGGTGGGCAAGGTTGAAGCAGGAATTCCGGAAGACGATCCACGCAACCCCGCAACAATCGCCGATAATGTGGGCGACAATGTGGGTGACTGTGCCGGCATGGCCGCTGACCTGTTCGAAACCTATGTTGTGACAACCGTTGCAACCATGGTTCTCGCAGCCATCGCTTTGCCGGACGCCTACAAGCTGGCGGGCATGGTTCTGCCACTCGCCATCGGCGGTGCCTGTGTCATCACCTCGATCATCGGCACGTATTTCGTGAAGCTCGGTGCATCAGGCAACATCATGAACGCGCTTTACAAGGGCGTGTTTGTGACAGGTGCTTTGTCACTCGTGGTGCTTTGGCCTGTGATGTCTTACGTGTTTGGTGACATGAATGCGGCTCTGGGCACGGCTGAAGCCCCGTTTACACCAAAGTCACTGTTCTTCTGTGGCATCGCTGGTTTGCTGATCACCGCTGCCATCATCTGGATCACCGAATATTACACCGGCACAGGCAAGCGTCCTGTGAACTCCATTGCTGAGGCCTCGATTACAGGCCACGGCACCAACGTCATCCAGGGTCTGGCCGTGTCGATGGAAGCAACGGCAGTGCCCGCGCTGATCATCATCACCGGCATCCTCGTCACCTTCAACCTCGCAGGCCTGTTTGGTATCGCCGTGGCGGTCACAACCATGTTGGCCCTGGCTGGCATGATCGTAGCACTTGATGCCTTCGGTCCGGTAACAGACAACGCAGGTGGCATCGCCGAAATGGCGGGCCTTCCAAAGGAAGTGCGCCACAACACCGATGCTCTTGATGCTGTGGGTAACACCACCAAGGCCGTGACCAAGGGCTATGCCATCGCGTCAGCAGGTTTGGGTGCACTCGTGTTGTTTGCCGCCTATACGCAAGACTTGGCAACTTTCTTCCCGACATTGAAAGTCTCCTTCGACCTGTCGAACCCCTATGTGGTTGTCGGCTTGTTGTTCGGCGGTTTGCTGCCATATCTCTTCGGCGGCATGTCCATGATGGCTGTTGGTCGTGCGGCCCAAGCTATCGTGGTTGAAGTGCGTCGTCAGTTCAAGGAAAACCCCGGCATCATGAAGGGCACTACGAAGCCTGACTACGCCCGCGCGGTGGACCTGCTGACCAAGGCAGCAATCAAGGAAATGATCCTGCCGTCGTTGCTGCCGGTATTGTCGCCTATCGTGGTCTACTTCGTCATCAACGCCATCGCAGGACAAGCCAATGCCTTCTCGGCCGTGGGTGCCATGCTGATGGGCGTCATCGTTAACGGCCTGTTCGTCGCTATCTCCATGACTGCCGGTGGCGGTGCCTGGGACAACGCGAAGAAAAGCTTCGAAGATGGCTTCGTGGACAGCAAAGGCGTGAAGCACTTGAAGGGCAGCGATGCCCACAAGGCGAGCGTCACCGGTGACACCGTAGGCGACCCCTACAAAGACACCGCCGGCCCAGCCGTAAACCCCATGATCAAAATCACCAACATCGTGGCACTGTTGTTGCTGGCTGTGCTGGCGGGGCATTAAATTGATAGTCCCCACCCCTAGCTCCTCCCCGAAGATCGGGTAGGGGTGAAGAATACGGGTCACCCCTCTCCATTCTTCATGGGGAGGGGCAGGGGTGGGGAGTTCATATCTTGATCCCCGGGGCAGGCAACTGCTCCGGTTTCTTATTGACATTCGTACGGTTTAACAGTACACCATCCTCAATGATTATTCGATCAATCAGGCACCGTGGTTTGTGACGGTTTGTCGAAGACGATGATGTCCGTGAGTTGAAAGCTGACCTTGTTGGTCGAATAAGAAACATCATTGCTGCATTGATTGTTGCAAACACAATGAGTGATTTGAATGGTCCGCCTGGCTGGCGAATTCACATGTTGAAAGGCAACTTGACTGGCACCTGGAGCATTTCAGTTTCAGGAAACTGGCGCATCACATTCAGTGTTGAATACAACGAAATTTTGGACTTGAATTTGGAGGATTATCATTGATGGCACAGTCCCAGATCAAAGTAGGCATGAAACCGCCCCATCCCGGCCTATTCATCAGCGAGGAGATTCTTGCCCCGCTTGATCTTTCGATTTCGAAGGCAGCAGACGTGCTGGGCGTTCGCCGTGCCACACTTTCTGATTTGGTCAACGGCAAATCGTCCGTCTCCCCCGAAATGGCCATGCGCATCGAGAAAGCCTTTGGCGTGAACATGGACATGCTGCTGAAAATGCAAACCTGGTTTGACACTTGTGCGATGCGAGATAGAGCGGGTGAGATCAAGGTTGAACAATATGTGGCGTAACGAGGTGGCGTTAGCGTTTTGAGATTGTCGGATATTGTTCCAAAGTTCTCATCCATTTTTCAACAAGTGATGAAGGGACCCGGCGCGAAGCGGCGGGGAAGTGAGGGGGGTGATCCCAAAAGCTGAAACTTGAGGGATTTCCGTCGCCTGCGTTCAATTCATCGATGGCAGATTTCAGGCGTAGGGCATTTGTGGGGGATGACAGAAGATCCATGGTTTCTTCAATCGCATGCCAATCAGCGAGGGACACCATAACAACAGACCCGGCCTTGTGAGGCGAAATGACGACGAGTTGGTGATCGGCCACAACTTGGTCCATCACTTCCTTCAAGCGTTCGCGGGTATCGGCAGAGCTGATCACGTCCATGCTGATTGTTGAACTGAAATTTGTACAACAATCAAGGCTGCACTTCACCCCACCAACGGGTTCCGCGTCTTCACCGCCGGAAAGCGTGAAAAATCCCGGTCTGCTGTCCACAGTTCCGTCACGCCATGTTGCAGGCAAATCGCTGCGATGCGGGCGTCGTGGATTTGTCCTCCCCGCACAAGACCTTCAGAAGCCAATTTTTTCAGCGTATCAAGATGGCTGGAACCTTCTGCCAGAATCGATAAATTTCCGACCAGTACCCAAGCTTCGATTTGCGCGAGCGCAATATCTAAAGGAGTCGGATCATTGAGAAACTTGCCGTTTGTAACGACAGCAACAAACTCATGAATCGACGACTATACCACAGCCCAACGTGCGGTACTTTGCGTAACCGCCGTCACATGTTATCACGTCGAAAACTACTGCAGGCCGTACCCATGTCCCAAGATTTCAAGTTCGAACTCGCTCATGATCACAGCACGTGGCAGCACAGTCACAACTTCGCTTTTGGTCATGAAGTGGAGAGTGAACGGCGGACGTTCTGGGTGATGGTGCTGACCGCTTTCATGACTGTGGCAGAAGTGGCAGCGGGATATTTTTACAACTCCTTCGCTCTGTTTGCCGATGGTTGGCATATGTCGACCCATGCCGTGGCGCTGGCCATGGGCTATTTCGCCTATCGGTATGCCAGGCTCCAGGCCAGGAACGAGGCTTATTCCTTTGGGACTGGCAAGGTGCATGCACTGGGCAGCTATTCCAGTGCTTTGGTATTGTCTTTCGTGGCGCTGTTTGTGTTGGGGGATTCGATTTGGGGTCTGTTTCAAACCCACGCAATTTCATATGATCAGGCAATACCCGTGGCCTTTGTCGGATTGATCGTGAATCTGATGTCGGTCAAAATGTTGCACATGGGCGGTGATCACAGTGGCCACGACCACGGCCACGACCATGAGGGCCATGATCATGCTAAGGGCCACGAACATGACCACAACATGAAGGCCGCCTATGCCCATGTCGTGGTCGACGCCATGACCTCTGTGCTCGCGATTGGATCGCTGTTCGTTGGCAAATACCTGCACTGGACCATTCTGGATCCCATCGTCGGTATCGTTGGAGCCGTCATTATCGGGCAATGGGCGTGGTCACTCATGAAAACCGCGCTTACCCTTTTGCTGGACAGGCGGCCTTCGTCGGAACTCGCCAATGGCATCAGGAGCAAGATCGAATCTGATGGTGATTCACAAATTGCCGATTTTCACCTTTGGCAGGTGGCACCGGGGCGGACGGCAGCGATTGTTTCCGTGATCAGTCATCAACCGAGATCGGCCGATGAATACAAGGGCCGACTGAAGGGGCTTGATCTGGCCCATATTACAATAGAAACAAATATTTGTGCGCGATAGTGCGCGGTTTATTGTTTTCCGCCGCCGACCAAACCGGGTGCTTTCGGCGCGAATTTGGCACCACTGCGGAACAATTCTTTCAGCAGCGAAAACTCCTTGCCCGCCGACGGTGTCTCGCGGCTGTTGACGTTGATGATGCGGCCATCCTCAAGCCCATACTGCGCAACGCTGGTCACCTGATCCTGCTTGTTGAACCGCACAGCAATCACCTCACGACTGGTTTCAACCGGATCAAGGAATGAGCGGCCCTGCGAAATGGATGAGATGTAGTAGTAGCTGTCGCCCTCAAAGTTGATGGATGCGGTTGTCGAAGGGGACCCAAGAATACCTTCCACTTCGCTTTTCGCCATGCCTTCAGAAACTTGTGCCAGCGCGCCTTTTTTCGGGTAATAACCACGGTGGTTGATCTCGGGCGAGCAGCCTGCCAGGACGAGGGCAATAGCGCCGCACATCATGCGGCGGCGCGTCAAAACAGAATCAAGCGAAAGATTTGAAAACAACATGACGACCTTTTGCCTGTTTGAGCCAGTGGGAGCAAGACTATGATCTTAAAGCGGCTGTTCGGTGACCGCTCGCCTGATCCCAGCGAGGCGCTTTATGCGGCAATTGTGGCTGCTGCACGGCAGGAAAAATTCTATGCAGAATGGAAGGTGCCTGACACCATGGACGGGCGATTTGATATGCTCGTGCTGCACATGTTTCTGGTATTGGAACGATTGCGCGGCTTCGGCGAGGAGTCAGAAAAGTTGCGGCAGGCCCTCACAGATAAATTCTTTGCTGAAATGGATGCGGCACTGCGTGAAGTGGGCGTCGGCGATCTCGCTGTGGGCAAAAAAGTGCGGAAAATGGCAGAGGCGTTTTTTGGACGCATGACAGCTTATTCCAAGGCAGTTGAGTCCGGTGAGGGCGCACTTGCTGAGGCCTTAGCCCGAAACATATTTGCCGGGCATGATGAACACCATGCGGCCGCACTTGCGCAATGGACCTTGAACGCAATAGCGGCCCTGTCGAATATCAAATATACCGATATGTCGCAGGGCCATGTAAGGTTCGAATGATGCGACATGCGCCTGAACCGAAGTCGGAACTTTCGCGCCCCCTTGAAGTGGCGCGCGTGGCCAGGCTTGGATCATACGAAAAGATCACGGCTGATGAAGCGGAATGTTTGGCTTTGGCGAAACGATTGCAGGTTCCACGAATCTACGCAGTATCGGCTGAACTGAAAGCCAAATCATGGCGTGGCGGCGGCATGAAGATTTCGGGCCAGGCCGTGGTTGATCTTGATCAGCAATCCGTGGTGAGCCTGGAGACGTTCCGGTCTCAACTCACCATCCCTGTGGAACGATATTTTCTCAACATTCCATCGGGCGAAGACAATGAATCCGAACATGATATTGACCCGATTGAAAATGGTGTGATCGATCTGGGTGAGGTGGTGGCGGAAACCATTGCGCTGGAACTAGACCCCTATCCCCGCATGCCCGGCGAAGCTTTTGCTGCGATCATTGAAGATGATCCTGCAAACGACGCGAAAACCCCAAATCCTTTCAATGTTTTGAAATTGAGGCCGGACAAGGCTTGAGACTGGAATTTAGCTGTTGTTTCGGGCTTCGAAGCCTCTATTTTGCGCGTCATCGATGAACCTGACGGGCGAGGCTGATTCCGGTACGGCATGAAAGACACATTCACCATCGCACTTGATGCCATGGGCGGCGATATTGGCCCGGCGACAGTGGTGCCAGGCGCAGCACTTGCCGCTGAGCGTCATCCAGGTTTCACGTTTCTGTTTTTTGGCGACGAGGCCAGGATTGCGCCGCTGTTGAACGCTTATCCCAAACTCAAACCCATGGCCCGTATCATTCACACGGATGTAAATGTCTCCATGGACGACAAACCCAGTCAGGCCTTGCGCAGGGGGCGCGGCAAAAGCGGCATGTGGCAGTCGATTGAAGCGGTTCGTGATGGCAAGGCCCATGCGGCGGTTTCTGCTGGCAACACCGGGGCGCTGATGGCCATGTCGCGTTTTGTTCTGAAAACTGTGCCTGGCATTGAGCGGCCTGCGATTGCGGTGTTGTGGCCAACCGAGCGTGGCGAAAGTGTGGTACTGGATGTGGGTGCCACCATTGGTGCGGATGCGCGGCAGCTGCTGGAATTTGCTGTTATGGGTGAAGCCATGGCGCGCAGTCTGTTCGGCGTGGAGCAACCCTCCGTGGGCTTGCTCAATGTGGGTGTAGAGGAGATCAAGGGCAACGAAGCCGTCAAGGAAGCAGGCCGATTGCTGCGTGAAATGCCGCTTCCTATTCACTTTCACGGCAACGTGGAAGGAGATGATATCAGCAAGGGTACCGTTGATGTTGTCGTAACCGAAGGCTTTACGGGCAATGTGGCTTTGAAAACAGCGGAAGGTACGGCCAAGCAGATCAGTGGTTTCTTGCGCGCAGCGCTGTCCAGTACGTTGCTATCAAAACTGGGCGCTTTTCTGGCCCAGGGCGCGTTTCGCGCGTTCAAGGAACGGCTTGATCCGCGCAAACACAATGGCGGCGTATTTGTGGGCTTGAACGGCGTGGTGGTGAAAAGCCACGGTGGCACAGACGCATTGGGTTTCGCCACGGCGATTGATGTCGCAATTGAAATGGTGAAAAACGGTTTGGTGACGAAAATCGCAGAAGACGTGGCCCAACTGCATTCCATTCTGGCACCTGAAGCAAAGGCAGCAGAATAGTACCATGATCACGAGTTGTGTTACCGGTGTGGGTTCTGCGCTGCCAAAGCGCGTCATGACCAATGATGATATCAGCAAGATCGTCGATACCAGCAACGAGTGGATTGTCGAGCGGACTGGCATTCATGCACGGCATATTGCAGGGGAAGGTGAAACCACACGGTCCTTGGCCGTGGAGGCTGCACAAAAAGCGATGACCGCAGCGGGTGTCACTGCGGCCGATATTGATCTGATCGTGCTCGCAACATCGACGCCCGACAATACGTTTCCGGCCACGGCAACGCTGGTGCAGAATGATCTCGGCATTCGCCACGGTGCTGCGTTTGATGTGCAGGCCGTCTGCTCTGGTTTTGTTTATGCCCTGGTCACAGCCGATGCCTTGATCAAAACCGGCTCTGCGCACCACGCATTGGTCATTGGTTCCGAAACCTTTTCCCGCATTCTCGATTGGTCGGACCGCACCACCTGCGTGTTGTTTGGCGATGGGGCAGGAGCTTTCGTGTTGTCGGCCACCGAAGGCGACGGCAGCAAGGGTGTGCTTGCTTCGAAACTGCGGGCGGATGGCCGCTTCAATGACAAGCTTTATGTCGATGGCGGACCGTCTACGACAAAGACTGTGGGTCATTTGCGCATGGAAGGCCGGGAGGTGTTCAAACATGCCGTCACCAATATCGCCTCAGTAATGGACATCGTGATGAAACAGGCGAATGTGCTGCCACAAGACATTGATTGGTTCGTGCCGCATCAGGCCAATCGGCGTATCCTGGAGGGGACGGCGCGCAAACTCGGGATTTCTGAGGACCGCATCGTGCTGACGCTCGACAAACACGGCAACACATCAGCGGCGTCAATTCCTCTTGCGTTTGATGTCGGGGTGAAAGATGGGCGCATCAAACCGGGAAATCTGGTGTTGCTTGAGGCCATGGGCGGTGGCTTCACATGGGGCGCGGCACTCATTCGGCTGTAAATTGAAACGCTTTAACTCTCTTCTATAAGCCTTTGAGAATTATCCCGATTCGGGTTGACCGAAACTGAGTCTCGCCATACAGTCAGGTTTGTCAGTTCTGTAGGAGAGGCCCGGGACATGAACAAGAAAACGCTTACACGCGCTGATTTGAGTGAATCGCTGCACCGCAGCATCGGTCTGTCCCGGACAGAATCAGCGGATATGGTCAATTCAGTTCTGGATTTGGTGGCTGATGCTCTTGTGGAGGGTCAGTCAGTCAAACTTTCGTCTTTTGGCACTTTCATGATCCGCGCCAAGCGTGAGCGTATGGGCCGTAACCCCAAGACCGGTGAAGAAGTGCCGATCACGCCGCGCCGCGTTCTCGTCTTCCGCCCCAGCCAGGTGATGAAAAACATCGTCAATGGCCTGGAAGGTGGCGACGAAGATTGAAGCAAAGGAACTGATCCTTGGAAAAATCACCAGACGCCTTCCGCACCATCAGCGAAGTTGCAGAGGAACTAAACGTTCCCCAGCATGTGTTGCGCTTTTGGGAGACAAAATTCACCCAGATCAAGCCGATGAAGCGGGCAGGTGGCCGCCGCTATTATCGCCCTTCTGATGTAGATTTGGTGCGCGGCATTCGCACATTGCTCTATGGCGAAGGCTATACTATCCGCGGTGTACAACGCATTTTCAAGGAAGAGAATGCCGGTTACGTGGTGGGTGTTGGCCGTGGCGAAATCAAGCCGCGGCAGGGTGACGCCATTCGTGAAGGGGCACCCATGCCCGGCCGTGCCACCATGGCGCCGCGTGTTGGCAAGGCAAGTGCTGTTGCCAAGACGCCGTTGCGCGATGAAGCGCCAAAGGTCATTCACCGGCTTTCGACGGCTCAGTCCGATGCTCTGAAGGCTGCATTGAAAGACCTCTCCGACGCGCGGAAAATGCTCGACCCGACGGCAACGTGAAACTCGTATCCCTCGTCGGTAAAATGGCGGGTGTCGTCGGGGCACGCCTGATCGGGGCGGGCGTCGGCTTTGCAAGCCAGTTGCTGCTGGCGCGCGCTCTTTCAGTTGAAGATGTTGGAATCGTTTTTCTGGGCATGAGCGCTGCGGCCTTTGTTGCCCTGGTGGCCAATGGTGGCTACGCGCTCCTCGCGACAACCGAATTGCCAAAATTGACAGCCCATGGCCGCAGCGCGCTTGCCGACGCTTTCAATCAGGCCGCTGTACGTGATAGCGTAACGGCTTTTGCGGGAGTTGTCGCAATTATTGCGATAGCAGAATTTACGCTTGGCCTGACACCGGGGCAGCGCATCGCTTTGCTATTCGGCTGTCTCTGTGCGCCAGCTTCCATGTTCATACGCTACAACGCATCGATGGCCATGGCAGCGCGATTCTTCAGAACTGCTTATCTGCCGGACTTCCTGTTTCGCCCTTCGGCCTTCCTGACGGGGTTAATTGCTGGTGCGTTCACCGGGTGGGTGCACAATGCGGTGACAGCACTCATCGTCTTCATCATGATCACCTACATGACTGCGTTTGGGCAATCATGGGTTTTGCAGCAGCATGGGTTGTCGTTCAAACACCTTGCCCCGCCACGCACGTCATTCGTCAAAAAACTGCGGGCAAGGGCATTTTCGCTGACGCTGGTATCCGGAATGATGTTGGCTTTTGCCGACATTGTCGTCCTCATCAGCGGCTGGGTGTTGCCTGAAAGGGATGTGGCTGTCGTCGGTATTGCCATGCGGCTTGCAGCGCTTGCCGGATTTGTGTTGCAAGCCGGGCAAATGCTTGTGGTCACTGATTTTACCCAGGCCCTCGTGAAACGAGATTATGGCCTATCGGACGCATTGCTGCGCCGCATCAACTTCACGACTGTGGCAATTGCGATGGCTGCGCTTGTCGCAACTCTCCTGTTGGGGAACTTTGCACTCGGGCTTTTTGGTGAGGTTTATCGGCAGGGCAAATGGCTATTGGTGCTTTTGATGATCGGCCAGTGCCTGCGCGCCTTGGGAGGCATGAACCAGCAGATCCTGTCGATCAACGGTTTCCAACTGCGAACGGCAGGAAGTTGCGTTCTGACACTGGCGCTCTTGATCGGGATGTCGGCGCTGTTTTGCAATGTCTTTGGCCTCATCGGCATTGGTTATGCGGTCGTGTGCGCAGAACTCATTTGGCTACTTGCTTTGGCGGCACAAGCCCAAAGTCTGTGTGGCCGCAGAGGTGATCTGCTTTGGGTGTTGCAACACCGTTGATTTGGCATTTGCCTTTCGCACCTCTACAAGCTACACGCAGGCCCAAGTCGGAGCGTAGCGCAGCCCGGTAGCGCACTAATCTGGGGGGTTAGGGGTCGCAGGTTCGAATCCTGTCGCTCCGACCATCTTTCTCCCCGCTAACGTCCCGTCATGAATTTAAGACCGTGGACAGCCCAGGCGGGCATCGCCCAAGTGATGAGACTTTTCAGCAAGCCCAGCCAGCAGCGCGGATTGAGAAGGTTCCTGTTGTGCCACTGAATGCGCAGACGGCTCATGATTTGTTTCCGCCGCCGTTTTTGTGAGATTGAACCCGGTGTTTCTTCCTTGATCAACAAAACCTCCGGCACATTAATGAGCCTGAAGCCAGCCTTGTGCGCGCGCCACAGCAAATCGAAATCTTCAGCTGCCGGATACAATTCTGAATAACCCTTGAGTGTTTGAAAAAGAGAACGGCGGATCAGCATGGCTGGATGGATGATCGGCGAATTGAGTGCCAGTCGTGCAGCGCAGCCTTCGATCGTCAATGGAAATGTCATGACTTTGGAACCAACGAGCTGGTTCTGCGCATCGAACAAGCGAAACTCAACGGCAGAACCAACAATGCCGATATCCGGATGGTCGTCCATATACGCAAGTTGTTTTGCGAACCGCTCTGCTGCGCAGAAATCACCTGTATCGATGCGCGCGATGTAATTGAAGTTGCCCATCATGATCTGGTCAAGACCCGCATTCATGGCACCTGTGATACCCAGGTTCTGTGGCAATCGCAGAATGACGACATCCATCCCGATGGTCAGTGCTTCATAGTCACCGGGATGCGAGCTGCCATCATCGACAAGAAACAACCGGAAAGGCGTTACCTGTCGCCGCAAGCTATCAAGAGTGCCCTTCAATTCCGGCCCGGGATTATAGGACGGAAGCAGAACGGCAATTCGGGGGTCTTTCAATAACGTCATGTTTCTCGTGGTGGCAGAAAGAAACTGAGAATGGATGAATCAACCCCAATCGAACGCCGCAGCTGATAAATGGCGATGATGTTCCAGAGTGCTACGCCAAGCGCTGTTGCAGCCGCCGCGGCAATGGCACCATATTTCGGAACAAACACGATTTGCAGTGTCAACACAAAAGCATAAACCACGGCCATGATGCGCAGGTAGGCGCCTTCAAGTGATGTCATTTGCATCAGATAAGCCGTGGGGCCAGCAAGGGCGTCAATGGCATATCCAAGTCCCAGTATGAGCAACAGCGGATAGGCCGATTGATAGGCGGGATCAAAAATGGTCAGCAGTGGTTTGCCCAGCATGGCCAGCAAAACAAATCCGATGGCCGTGGTAATCGCAATCACGAGCGCCAGCGTCTTGCAAAGATTTTGCAACTCGCGAGTCTTGCCTGCCTGAAACGCAGCTGACATCATAGGAGCAGCGACAAGCCCGCCCGCAATCATTACAAGTCCAAGCAGACTGGCGGTTTTTTGTGCCGCGAAATAGGCACCGGCTTCAGCCGCGCCGAGATAAGCGCCGATCACCACCACATCAAGTTGCTGGACCATGGCATAGAGAACGCTGGCCCCCGCGAGCGGAACAAGTGCCTTGCGCCAATGGGGCCAGTCGGTTTGTGGCACGGCATTTTTTGTGAGTCTGGAGGAAGTCTTGGCAGCAATCAACGCCTGCACAACATCAACCGAGATCATAACAGTAATGCAGCATGCAATGGCCTGACCTGCGCCCAGTGAACCGCTTGCAACGAGCAACAATCCTGCTATCGCCGGAGCTGCGATGCGCCAGACAATATCACGCGGCAGCATTGACCAGAGCACTTGGTCCTGCGCGCGCAGTGCATTGGCGTAGTAGTCACCAAAGCAGAAACTGACAGCAAGCAGCCCTACGAGCAGAGCGCCGAACGGCAACCCGAAAGCGTTTGTCCACAAACCAAAAAATGATGCGACTGCGCCAACACCAATCAAGGCAATGCCGACAATCCCAAGTATTTTCTGCGAACTGGCGTGGAAACCCTGCGCCAATTCAGGATCACCTTTGGCCAGATGACCTGCCCAAAAACGCATTACACCTGTTGGCAAGCCGAGTGCTGCAATCGCTGAAAGCACAATTGCAACGTTCAACATAACACCAAAGTGGCCGTAGGCCTCGGCGTCAAGCATCCGGGCAAAGGCCACGAGCATGATGTAGCTCAGCCCCGCGCTGAAAATTTTGATGGCCAGCGCGGAAAGTCCTGGCCCAAGCAGTTTTGCAGCGAGTTGATCTCCAAACATGCGGTGCAAGTGGATGGATAGCGTTTTCATGGCCATCACGCCGCAAATTGTTTCACGAGAGGCGGCAAATTCCAGGCCTTGCGAATATCCGACTCCTGTGGTGGCCGGATTGCATAGGCTATGCTCGCCGCGTAGAGACCCCACACTATTCCCACCATCCAATAAAGATGGCGCCAATGTTCCGTGTCGATTTGAATGCCTTGCAGCGTCACCGCCAGATAACAGCTGAACGCCACGATGGAATAGGTCTGGAACGGTGAACGCGTGAAAACCGCCTTGATGCCGACGATGTAGCTGCTCAACACAAAAACGATAAACGATATGCCGCCCAGCCAGCCGGCGGACGAAAACGAATTGAGAAAGGTGTTGTGCGGTGCCAGTCCATAGATTGCCGCAAATTGATAGGGGCCCAGACCCAATGGACGGGTGAGCAGGATTGGAATGGCATTCAACTGATTGCCGAAGCGCCCGGTCTCGCCACTATCGTAACTTTTTACCAGGGTGAAGCGGTCAACAAACGTGTCCCGTGCTTCAGGAATCGAGAGAAGCACAGCGAGCAACAGTGCAAAAATCAAAAACCCACCGATGCCTGCGAGTGTGATGCGCACACGGAGGATATTTGATGGAGCCAGAAAAACTGTAAGCAGGATCATCAGGCTGCTGGCCATCAGGGTGTTGATCCAAGCACCGCGTGAAAACGAAAGAAAAAGCGCGGCAAAGATGAGTAGAAAACTGATGACGCTCAATAGCCGGATGCGAAGTGTTCCCATTAGAAACCCTTGCAACATTGTAACAAGTGGAAATATCAGCCAAGTGGAATACACATTCGGGTCCTTATAGGCACCTAGCGCCCTCGCTTGGAATTCGGGCAAATAATGCCAAAACGGCTCAACTTTGAAATAGCCAACAAGCCCAAGGATGGCCCCGATTGTGGCTCCCACCCAATAGGCTTTTGTGATCTGGCGGAAACGGGTCACAGGGTCGGCGGCAATATAGGCTGCAAAGAACAGTCCCGAAAAACTCGTATAGGCAAGGCCCAAAATGTACTGTTTGCCGTCAAGTTGATCGAAGGGGATCAACATGTAACTGAGCAGGCCTGACAGGTTGTAGACAAGCAGCAAAAACAGAAGGGGCATCAGCGCCAGAGAAAATTGCAAGCCTCCCGTCAGGCACAGCAAAAATGCCACAACGAAAATAATGTCGCAGGGTGCTGGCTGAAACGTCGAGACAAATGATGTGATGAAGACCAACGCCACCGTCCATCGGCGAAAAGTCGCCATGGTTGACGCATTCGTAGCTGCGGCAGAGGCAATAAATGTCGTCATGTTGAAAACGCGGTCAGTGTTCCGGGTCTGGGAGTGAGTATTACCGAGGTGTAAACAGCGAAGGTTAATGATGTGTTGTCTTGTGCTTTCAAGCGAATGTGAGTCTGGACGCTGGCAGAAATGCATTGATGGCCTTCCCTGGCTGACGCACGTGATGGGCAGTTGCCGCATAGAGCCCCCACATCATGCCAAGCATCCAGTAAAAATGCCGCCAATGTTCAGTATCAATCTGAACACCTTGGAATATTGTGGATGCAAGCGGACAAAAAACAGCAATTGCCATCGGCTGCCAGGGGGTTCGGGTCAAGACCGTTCTCAATCCGATGATGAAAGTTGAAAGCACGAGCAAAGCATAAGTAATGCCACCAAACCAGCCATAGGATGCAAATGCGTTCAGGAAGGTGTTGTGTGGGTCCTGGCCGTATATTGTGCGGAACACCAGCGGACCATAGCCGAATGGCCGTGTGGCAAGATCGGGTAGCGACCTGAGTTGATTGCCAAAGCGTCCGGTTTCGCCAGCATCATAGTATTGCACCAAGGCAAAGCGTTCGATGAACATGGACTGGATGGCCGGTATGCTCATCAACATCATGAACAGCAGTGCTGCCACGATCATGCCTCCGATGCTGAACAGCACCAATCGCGTACGCAGCTTCTGGTCGCGGCAGAGAATGAAGGTGAGGAACAACATGAGCAACGTTGCTGCCATGAAGCTTGCCCAGGCTCCGCGTGAAAATGACAAGAACAGGCCGATCACGCAAATGAACAATGACAGGCCCGTCCAGAACGGATGTCTGCTTTGCCGCAGAACCAGTGTTTGCAGCATCAACACAATCGGGAAAATCAGGTAGGTGGAAAAAACATTTGGGTCCTTGAAATAGCCCGTGGCGCGGCCGGGCAACACTTGCAATGGCAAGGGGCTTGGAAGATGGAAATAATCCACAAGCCCCCAAGCTGAGGCGATGACAGCACCCACAATCCAGCCGATGCCGATGATGCGGGTGTGCTTCAGAGGATTAACGGTGATGTACAACGCGAACACCACGCCGGTAATGGCCATGTAGCTGGACGTCACGATGAACATCATCGCCTTGGGTTGTTCAGGTGCCTGCAGGAAGCTGAAGAAGCCACCGACATTGTAAATCAAAAGCAGAACCAGAAGTGGGACAACGCCGAGTGTTGCCACCAATCTGGTTTGCACAAACAGAATGAGAACGAAGCCGAATACGAGATCGACGGGTGCGGGTTCGACATAGACAAAGAACGACACTGCAAACATCAGCCAGACAGCGCAGTTCAAAAAGTATTCGGCGAAATACGGTGTCGCCTTTGGCGCGGCTGAAGCCGAAACTTGCATCACGTGGTCAGCTTGTTAATAGGCCTGCCTTGTATTCAGCAAGGCCAATGGAGTTCTTGCCAAGATGTAAAGATCGAAGGTTAACGACCAGTTCTCGATATAGTAGAGATCATGTTCGACACGGCGTTCAATTTTCTCTGCCGTATCGGTTTCGCCGCGCCAACCATTGATTTGCGCCCATCCTGTCATGCCGGGCTTGACCTTGTGCCGTGCGAAATAGCCATCCACCACTGTTTCATAAAGATTGCCGGCCGCACTGGCCATGGTCGCATGGGGGCGCGGGCCAACGAGGCACAGCTCACCTTTCAACACGTTAATGAGTTGCGGCAACTCATCGAGGCTGGTTTTACGGATGAAGCGGCCTACACCTGTGACGCGTGGATCATCTTTGCTCACCAGCTTGCGGGCGTCGAGGTCAGCAAGGTCTGTATACATGGAGCGAAATTTGTAAACCTCGATCATTTCGTTGTTGAAGCCATAACGTTTCTGCTTGAAGAACACCGGACCCTCGCTTTCCCATTTCACCGCCAGCGCAACCAGTGCAAAGACGGGTGACAACACGATCATCGCCAGGCTGGCTATGACCTTGTCTTCAAAAGTCTTTAGATAGGGACCCCAGTCGCCCAGCGGCCGGTCGAACAGATCCAGCAAAGCCAAGTTGCCGATATAGGAATAGGCACGGGGGCGAAACCGCATGCGCTGATCCTGCGCCGACAACCGGATATCGACGGGCAATACCCAAAGCCGTTCCAGAATTTGCAACAGGCGGTTTTCGGCTGTGACCGGAAGCGTCAGGATCAGTGTGTCCACACGTGTTGAGCGCACAAAGTCAATCAGATCATCAATGGTGCCGAGTTTCTGCAAACCCTCCGCTGTGATGGGTGCCCGATCTTCTGCACGATCATCAAAAACGCCAAGCACAGTGAGACCCGTATCATGAGAGGCATTCAGTGTTGCAATCACATGGTCAGCGGCAATCCCGCCACCCACCAGAACAGCACGGCGATTGAGTTGTCCATTGCGGTTCAGGCGGCGCACAAAATGCGCAAACATGAAACGAAAAGCGATGGCAAAGAACATCCCCGAGACGGCCCAGGTCAGGAGCCAGCCACGAGACAAATCGTCTCCTACCTTCCAGACAAACGCAAACAGCGTAATGCCGCCAAACATCAGCAGCCAGCAGGCCGCAATGCTTGTCAGTCGTGGCAGCGGATTCAACAGTGTGTTCAGGCGGTAAGACCCCGCCACATGCAACAGGGCTGGAAAACACAAGGCCGCCACGAAAATGACTGTTCCATAGAGCCAAGGGTCATTCAAACTGTCAAATCCCGGATAGCGGCCGAGGTTTGCGATGCCAACAAGCGCAACCAGAAATCCTTCCAGCAATCGCACCATTGCGGCCAGCACGCGCGGCGCAACAAACGGCTTGTCAGGCAGCTTTTGCAGGATATCAGCCCGTGTTTGCTGCCAGTTTGCAGCCAGATTTTCACCCAGCGCCGCTTTCAATGCAGGCGAAGAGGTGACGTTACGCAGTTTTTCATTATCAGGTTTCATGGTTCTGCTTCGTTTCGAAACACAGCACTGTCTCGTGCCAAACCTAGCAAGCCGCCTGCCCAGCGGAGTGTTTGCTAACCAAACCTGTTAAACATGGTTATCATACCATTAATGCCGAAAACTCAGGCAGTTTGATAGAAATCCGTGATTGTCCGCGTCATGTTGCGCGCAGAACATGTCGTGCGAATGTGGGCGGCGTAGTCTTCGCCTTCTTTTTTCATTTGATCCGGATGCGACAACAAATCTGCCATTCGGCTGGCAAGATTTTCGGCCGTCAAGGGCTCGCACAGAAGTGAATGTGGCACCACCTCGGCAATCCCTCCCACGGCAGTGGTGATGAGTGGCAAGCTGGCAGCTGCCGTTTCAAGCACCACATAGGGAAACGATTCAAATCGCGACGGCAACACCATGATGCGTCCCAGGTTCACGGCTTCGCGCATTGGCATGCGCCCTTTGAAATGGCAGTTCCCGGCAATGCCGAGGCGGACAGACAAGGTTTTGTATTCTTCCATCGAAGGACCATCGCCAACCAATGAAAGAGTGGCGCCAGGAATGCGAGCGAGCGCGTTCAACAGGATATCGACGCCCTTGTAGTCACGCATTTCACCCACAAACAAAAAGTCTGTGGCGTTGGCCGCAGGCACCGCAGGGATGAACTCATCGTCCCACAAGCCATTATGGGCCACAATATGTGGGGCGTTTTTGATGCCGATCATCCGGTCAAAGCGATCGCGCTCATAGTTGCAGACGAAACACAGGCCCGTGCCCAATGACCGCATTATTTTTTCTGTGCCGTCATAGATGAATTGCATTGGACGGGAGGCCGGATGATGCAGACTTCCGCCGTGCGGCGTATAAAAAGATTTCAAACCGAGGCGATAGGCTGCCAAGCGGGCGTAGACGCCACCTTTGGCACCGTGGCCGTGCAAGATGTCGGGTTTCCAGAGACGTGCAATTTCAATGACGGCCTTTGCGCCTAACACATCACCGACTCCAGGCAAACGGGATATCGGCCTGCGTTCTATACCGAGCGAACAATGCGGTTTCAGTTCGGCCAACAGTTTCACTGCATAATCGCCGCCTGTCTTTGAATCACAAATGATTCCCACCTGATGGCCGGTTTCACTCTGCCCGCGCGCAAGGTCACGCACATGCCGGAACAATCCACCAATCGGCGCGCGGAAGACATGAATGATCTTCATGGCGGCGAAGTTCAGAACCAGCGTTCGCGGATAAATACGATGTCGCCGGGATAGACTTGCGTGGTCACTGGCACCTTGTAAGTGTTTGTGCCTGTCGCAGAACGGCGCGTCAGCAAGACCAGTCCTTTGTCTGCCCGGGTTCCATAGCCGCCTGCGATGGCAATGGCGTTTTGGACGGTAATGCCGGGTTGATAGGGGAAGCTTCCGCCCGTCGTGACTTCACCCATGATATAAAAGGGCCTGAGATTGATGGCCTGTACCGAAACCTTTGGATCACGCAAATAGCCCGCCTTCAGTTTCCGCTCGACCAGCCGTTCAATCTGCCCGGTATTCAATCCGCCGACCGGAACAGATTGAACATAAGGCATGCTCAAGACGCCCGTTGCGTCCACAACATACTCTCCAGTCAGGTCTTGTTCACCAACGACGCGAATGGACAGCCGGTCACCGGCACCCACACGATAGCCAGAACCGAATTCATAGGCAGCAGCTTGGCCCTGCGTTGAGAATGGTGGAATGCCTCCCACTGCATTGGTGCTGGGAAGACGTGAAATCGAGGACACGGCGTCAGGCCCAGAGCCAAGCGTATCATCCGCCATAATCCCGGTGCCACCGGGCGGCGCTGATGGGCTGTTGGTTTCCCATGTATCGGCGCAGCCGGTCAGCAGAACAGCAACAGCAAACAAAATTGAAATACGCATGACAGGGCGATCTACTCAAAAGGAACGAACAGCAGCCCTTGCAGGCGGTTGCACAAGTCGTAACGGCTTATGGTTAGCAATCACTTAAGGTGTTGCAACGTCCGGCTGTTAAGGGATTGGTTACCATAAAAAGGGAATGTGCCCTTTGACGCGTTAATGAGTGAGTCCGGAATATGAGCCAAGTCTACGGGGAAGCACCCTCGTTCAGTATCATGGATGTGATGAGCGGAATGGGCAGGCGCAAGCTGCTTATGCTCTCCAGCCTGATGCTTGGAACGCTGCTGGGCCTTGGCATTGTTACCACCACAAAGCCGAAGTACCAGGCGGAAGCCCGCATTCTCGTCGATAATTTTTCTACGCCCTATGACAGTGCAAATGTGACGCAATCCGACAAACGCGATGTTACAATCGATGCGCGCACGATCGCGAGCGAAGTGGCTGTGTTGCAGTCGGAAGATATGGGCAAACGGGTTGAGGAGGCCCTCAGCCTGCACGAGCAGCCTGAATTCGATCCTATGAAAAGCGGTTTGGGTCTGGTCAAGCAGGCGCTGATAGCGAGTGGATTTTCCGATGATCCGCGCATCATGACGGTGGAACAGCGGGCCTACAACCAACTCAGTGGCGCGCTGACTGTCTACCCTATTCCTGAATCAAATGTTATTGGCATTAAATATACATCTAGCTCAGGCCAGGTTGCCGCTGATGTTGCGAATACCCTTGCCGAGAAATACGTGTTGAGCACACGCGAACAAAGATCGGAAAACACAGGCAGAGCCAGCCAATGGCTTTCATCGCAGATTGAAGGACTGCGCCAAAAAGTCACGCAGGCGGATGCCGCAGTGGAAAAGTATCGTTCTGATGCGGGTCTCGTCAAAGGCCAGACTGCAACATTGAGCGCCCAGGCCATTTCCGAATTGAATTCGCAGATCACTTTGGCAGAGGCCGCAAGCAGCGAGGCAAAGGCGAAGGCCGATGAAATTCGTCAGATGCTGGAAACCCGTGGCAACGTGGAAGGGTCAAGTGAAGTCCTGGCGTCGCCCACCATCCAGCGCCTGAGTGAACAGCAACTGGCCGCCGAACGCAAATACACGGAATTGTCTGCGACCTATCTGCCCAACCATCCCAAAATGATTGCCGCACAGAAAGAGGTTGCAAATGTTCAGCGCAGTGTGCGTCGCGAAGCTTTGAAAGTCGTGGACGGCTTGCAAGGTCAGGCCAAGATCGCCGCAGCACGGGCTGCTTCGTTGCGCAAAAGTCTTGAAGGCATGAAGGACAGCGAAGGCGGTGCTGCCCAGAGTGAAGTGAAACTGAAAGAGCTTGAGCGCGAAGCCAAGGCGGGACGTGATCAGCTGGAAATCATGCTTGCCCGCTTTGCTGACAGCAACACCCGGCAAAACCTGGCCTTACAGCCAGGGTTTGCCCGCATTATCCAAACCGCATCCGTGCCGCCGACACCATTTTTTCCCCGTGTGGGCCCGATCATCCTTTTGGCATCGCTGGCGGGCCTTGGGCTGGGCGTAGGTTTGGCATTCCTGTTTGAGATCATGTCTCAGGCTGCACGCATGAACGAAGCAGCCACGGGTGGCGCACAGGACAATACACGCAATCGCCATCCCGCCCGTGATGTGGAGGAAAGGCGGTTTGATATTCCTCAGCTGGATTTTCCAGAACAGAGCGATAGTATGGCGCTGCGGGCAACTGTTGCACCATCAAATGTTGTGAATGTTCCAATTGCGCCGGTGACCCTGGCGAGTATTCCGCAAGCCCGGTCTGCGTCGGAGGCGCGTGCTCTGCTTGCGTCACTTGCCGCAGGTGGCGTAATCAGAGCCACATTGCAGCAACTCTCGTCGCAGCTTCAAGCGCTGCGCAATGAAGGCACGTTCAAGGCCTGTGCAATGGCGGGCGTAGGTGGTGGCAACGAAGGAGCGGCTTTGAGCCTGGCGCTCGCACGCGATCTTGCCGACAGTGGACTGAAAACAGTACTTGTCGACCTTGAGGGGCAGAACAGTATTTTGCCGGATTTGCTTGAGTTGCCACTCGTGCCGGGATTGACTGACTTGCTATTGGGCACGTCAGATTTCAGCAAGGCTATTCAGCGCGACCGCACATCTGCGTTACAATTTATCCGACACGGTAAATCGGACGCAATGGCAGATTCACAATTGCCGTCGCGGATGGAAGCCATCACCAAAACGCTCAGTGGGATCTATGATGTTGTGCTGCTCTATGCGGGTGAAGCGTCACCCCTTACATTGCAGTTGGCAAAAGGCTGTAGCACTGTGATGATTCATGCTCCTGCACACCGCAAGAGAGATGCGGTGGCCGCAGCCAATACGTTGAAGGCGAATGGCTTCAATATGGTTTACCTGATTCAAGTCGATGGCGCGCAACAGGCCGCCGCCTGACGCTACCGGGACTCTTTCCGGCCCAACAAAATCCGGCGAAGATCATAGAGCATTGTGTTCAAGACAGGTGTGCGCTTTGCAAAACCTTTCAGTTTCTCACGCAGCAGTATGAAAGCTGCAAGCGGCAAGCCTTTGAATGTGGTTGCACGGACGATGAAAAAGAGCGGGACAGCGAGATCGGCCCAGTGTGACTTGTAAGCCGTGTCACCCGCCGAGAAGTCCAGTTGCCTGGATCCATCTTGGCACAAGGCCTGAATCATGGCCCGAAGCGCGTAGTCTCCTGGTGAATGTTTACGAATCTCGCCAGCCGCCAATGATGAGATCAGTGCCCAATAAGTTCCGTGGCGATAGGCCCCCAACATGACCGCCAGTATCTTGCCGTCCAGCATCAACCGATAGGGCCGAAGCAGCGGGCCTTCCGCCGTTTGAGTGGGAACGAGGTCTGTGATGAAAGCTTGTTCCAATTCATCAAACACACCGTGTACGCCAGCTTCTGCCAACCTTGCCTTTTGCTGTATCAGCATGGTTTCGATGGTGGTCCGGCGCTCTTGCAGCGACAACGGCAGGTCAAAAGTCAATTTGCCAATTGCAGCAAGTTTCGCGTCGCGTTTGCGCATTGACCGCCGTGACTCGGAGGAACGCTTCTGCTCCAGCAGCGCTTGATAATTCGGCTGTAACGCCATGATATGACTCTGGTTTGCAGCCAAAAAATGCGGCGTGGCGAGCAATGGGTTTTGATAGTCGCTGATACGTAAAGGCAAATCCGCCAGGTGCAAGACATCGTGCTTCGGCAAGGCGGCGACCAATTCTGAAAAATGCGTTCCGAACCAGGCTTGCGCCTGTTGCTGTGCAAACTCTGTATTGAACAATCCGAACGCGTAAGCCCCTTGTGGAGCACTCATGGCCTCTATGATGTCTACGCCCAGCTTGCGGCGAGATTGCAATGGAAGCACAAACTTCGGTGTTCCGAAAACGTCTTCGGCAAGAATGATAACAGGCGAAATGCCGCGCTTGCGACCCACGCGCTGCATCCATGCCCGGCACCATACGAACGACTGGTAGACTGTCGCGATACCATGTGATTCGAGTGCCACCCAAATGGGTTTGACAGCCTCCATGTCCGTGAACACGCGCAGCCGCAAGCCCCCTACCGTTGGAACGGTGGCGGCATCACGTGTGTCAGAACTGGGCATGGGCGCGTTCATGCAATGCGACTGTTCTTAACTTTCTTGCTTCATTTTGCACCACACATTGTGAGCCAGTGTTAAGCAGCAAAGATCATACCATGTCGAAAACCGCAATTTTAAGCGCTGCTTTTGAGGCCATTTACCAAACTGGCCTGGCGCGCGCGCTGGCACCCCACTGGGGTGGACTTGGTGTGATTTTCTGTCTGCATCACGTCGCGCCCGGTGGTGGCACACAAGCGGGCTTTGCGCCCAACAGCAACCTCGAAATCACCCCGGAGTTTTTGTCTGACATCATCACACTGGTGAAATCCAAAGGCTACGAAACCATTTCTCTTTCTGACGCGGTTGAGCGCTTGAAATCAGGGCAGGGTGGGAAACGCTTTGCCGTGTTTACGCTGGATGACGGGTACAAGGATAACCAGTTGTATGCCTTGCCTGTGTTCGAGCGCCATCACTGTCCGTTCACGATTTACGTCGCGCCACGCATGGTGGATGGCACCTGCGAAATCTGGTGGCGGGGGCTCGAAGCCGTTATCGCCAAGGCCAAAACGATTGATGTCACAATAGGCGGTGAACGATTCACGGGTGAGACAGCAAGTGAAGCCGGAAAATGGAAAGCCTGGAAAATCCTGGCACCACGGCTACAAGCCATGCCTGAATATGCGCAACGTGATTTGATCAAGAACTTCGCAGAAGAACGCGAGATCGATCTAAACAACATCTGCCGCAAGGCCGTGTTGTCATGGGATGAGTTGCGTCAGCTGAGCCTAAACCCGTTAGTCACAATTGGTGCCCACACACGCAACCACTATAATCTGTTGAAACTTCCGGACGCGGATGCGCGAAGCGAAATTATTGAATCAGGCCAGCGCATTGCCTTTGAACTCGGCAAGGCCGTGAACCATTTCGCCTATCCCTATGGCAACCGCAATGCGGCTGGCCCGCGTGAATTTAAACTCTGCGCCGAGGCTGGCTACACCTCATCCGTTGTCACCCGCATGGGGACGCTTCAACCTGCCCATGCTGGCCATTTACAAGCCTTGCCGCGGATCATGATATCGGGGAGGTATCAGAAAATCCATTACATCGATGCGCTGCTGTCCGGCGTGCCAGCACGATTGTCGAATGGATTACGGTCGATGAATGTAAGTTAGCGCGGTGGCTCAGGGTCGGGGCGGGACATGAACTTGATGATCCACATTTCCAGTGGCACCCAACCGAGGCCCGCAACGATGTAAAACGGCAGTTCCAGCGTCATGCCACGGCCGATGACCAGAATCCCGCCAACGGCCATCATGACAAGCGAATAAACGGTCATCCACACCACCGTGAGGAATGTGCCAAGGGCTTTGCGGGCGCGCAGTTTCATGGCCGCTCCATACCGCAGAATACACACATATCGGGTGCGGCCAAAGGGCGCTTGCCGATCAAGGGGCGGCGTCCGTAAACGGCTGTATGAACACTACACCTGAACGCAACGCTCCGGCCGTCGCCTTATGGCTCTGGGCCATCGCTTTTTTGATCTTTTGCATGGTCATTGTCGGCGGCGCCACGCGGCTCACAAATTCAGGTCTGTCCATCACAGAATGGAAGCCCTTGCTGGGTGCCATCCCGCCCCTGAATGAAACGGAGTGGCTGGAGGCTTTTGGCAAATACAAATTGATTCCGGAATATCAGGTTTTGAACAAGGGCATGAGTCTGGCGGATTTCAAATTTATCTATTGGTGGGAATGGACCCATCGCTTCCTGGGCCGCATCATCGGATTTGCCTTCATTCTTCCACTGCTGTTCTTCGTTGCGACGAAGCGGGTTGCTGCTTCGCTGTGGCCACGACTGCTGTTGCTGTTTGTCATCGGCGGCCTGCAAGGGGCACTTGGCTGGTACATGGTTGCGTCCGGCCTATCCGAGCGTGTTGACGTCAGCCAATACCGGCTATCGGCCCATCTCACCTTGGCAACACTTTTGTTTGCGGCGGTGGTCTATACAGCGCTCACCCTGAATGCTGATGCGATGCGCAAGCGCTGGTGGGGCAGCATGTTTGCTCTTGGCTTCTTGACTCTGTTGTTGGTGCAGGTTGCTGCCGGTGGCTTTGTGGCAGGGTTGGACGCGGGCCATGCTGCTTATGACTGGCCCACCATGAATGGTCAGATCATTCCATATGGCCTTGCGTCACTCCAACCCGTCTGGCGCAACTGGTTTGAAAATGCATTGGCCGTTCAGTTCAATCATCGCATTTTGGCCTATCTGATTTTTGCACTCGCTGTCCTTCAGTTTGCGCTGTTGCGGCAACGCTCATCCCAAGTCGTACTCATCGCCGTGCTGGCGCAAGTGTTGTTGGGCATTTCCACCGTCATGGGACAGGTGAAACTCCATACCGCACTCACGCATCAAGCCACCGCGATGATCCTCTTGGCTTTCGCCATCCGGCACTATGTTGTCGTCAGCCGAGACCCTGTTCCAGATCCGCGATAATGTCCGTGGCATCTTCAATGCCAATGGATAGGCGCACAACATCGGGCCCCGCACCTGCCTTCACTTGTTGCTCCTTGGTCAATTGGCTGTGGGTGGTGGAGGAGGGGTGAATGATGAGCGAGCGTGTGTCACCAATGTTGGCAAGGTGCGAGAACAGTTTCACGTCTGATACAAGCTTGACACCTGCATCATAGCCGCCCTTCAAACCAAAGGTGAACACTGCTCCAGCACCCTTGGGTGCGTATTTTAAATGAAGCGTATGGTCTTTGTCTTTCGGCAGGCCCGCATAGTTCACCCACGCGACTTTCGGATGTTTCGACAGCCACGTCGCCACTTCCAGCGTGTTGTCGCAATGTTTGCGCATGCGCAGCGCCAGCGTTTCCATGCCCGTCAAAATGAGGAATGAATTAAGCGGTGCAATGGCGGGGCCGAGATCCCGCAGACCCAACACGCGGCAGGCGATGGCAAAGGCGATGCCGCCAAAGGTTTCGTGCAGCTTCATGCCGTGATAGCTCTCGTTCGGCTCTGACAGCAGCGGATAGCGCCCGGAGGCAGACCAATCGAAATTACCCGCATCGACAAGCACCCCGCCCATGGAATTGCCATGGCCGCCCATGAACTTGGTGAGGGAGTGCAGAACGATATTGGCCCCGTGCTTGATCGGGTTGCAGAGATAGGGCGTGGCCAATGTGTTATCGACAATGAGGGGAATGCCCGCCTTCTTCGCGATCTTGGCAACGGCTTCGATGTCCGTGAAGCGGCCACCTGGATTGCAGATGGATTCGATGAAGATCGCTTTGGTTTTCGGAGTGATGGCTTTTTCGAAGCTCGCGATGTCTTCCGAATCCGCCCACGCCACATGCCAACCAAAGGATTTGAAAGAGTGGTTGAACTGGTTGATCGAGCCACCATAGAGCTGGCGTGCTGCTACAAATTCATCGCCGGGCTGCATCATGGCGTGGAAAGTCAGAAGTTGTGCCGCATGGCCGGACGCCACCGCCAAGGCCGCAGTGCCACCTTCAAGTGCTGCAACCTTTGCTTCCAGCACGGATTGGGTGGGGTTCATGATGCGGGTGTAGATATTTCCGAAGGCCCGCAGTGCAAACAGGTCGGAGGCATGCTGCACGTCATTGAAGACAAAGGCTGTGGTTTGATAAATGGGTGTGATGCGCGCACCCGTTGCCGAGTCCGGTGTGGCGCCCGCATGGATCGCAAGGGTTTCAAATCCTGGTGTATTGCTCATCTGGTCCTCCTGTTTGGACGCTGAAGCTATACGGCCTTGGCGGTTTCGGCAATCACATCGGACGCATACGTGACAGCAGTCCATCCTTGTCCCAGAACTGGTGTTTCAACGCCGCTAGCACATGGACAATGACCAGTGCTTCCGCAACTTTCGACAGCAGCGCGTGGCCATCCATGGTCCAGGCTCCCAGGTTTGGCAAAAACGCAACGGGAAACAGTTTGAAGAATGTCACCTGATCGACATTCGCGCGATCGGCACCATAGGGCACGATGGCCAGTAAGCCCATGACAGGAATCGCTATCATCAGGGCATAGAATGCCCAATGCGTGGCATGGGACGCCAACACTTGCCAGCGCGGGGTTGTTGCTGGCATTGCAGGGGGTGGATTGCCCAGGCGCCAGAACAAGCGGGCCAAGCCCAACAGAAGAATCAATAGACCAGCTGAGGCATGGGCCGAGGGCCCCCAGTCAGCCAACGATGCACCTTTTGGGACACGGATATAATCCTCGCCAAAGACCAGCATGAAAATCATCATCACGGCGATGATCCAATGCAGCCAGATGGCGGGCTTGGTGTAGCGTGTTACGGTGGTGGCCATGGCAGTTCCTCTTGCTTTCATTCCAGTAAGACGTTTGACGATCACTTTTCCGTCGCGCCAAGTCCCAGGCTTTGCAATCTGCCATTTGCGTGAAGGCTTTGCCGCCTTGACGACAGCACCCCGGAGTCACCGCCGATCCAGCCCCATTCACCGGAAAGCTTGCCATACTCCATCTTCGGGCAGCGGTTCATGACCACTTGCAAGCCCGCCGCCTCTGCTTTGGCAGCTGCAGTATCATTGCGTACCGACAATTGCATCCAGATGACCTTGGGTTTGTTTTCGAGCGCCAAGGCCTCATCTGTCACGGCCATCGCTGCTTCTGAATTGCGAAAAACATCGACCATATCGACGCTGACCGGAATATCCGCAAGCGCTGCATAAACTTTTTGCCCCAGCAGTTCCTGGCCCGCAAGGCCGGGATTGACAGGGATGACCGTGTAGCCCTTGTCGATCAGATATTTCATGACGAGATACGAAGGCCGAACCACATTCGCGGATGCACCCACGAGGGCGATGGTTTTCACGTTTTGTAGAATGCCCCTGATATATGCGGGCGGGTAACTGTCGTGGTTCATTGCAGCGCTGGCCACTGCGGGTGGCGCTTGGCGATGAAAGCATCCAGACCTTCGCAAGCTGCCCCGTCCAGCATGTTTTGCGCCATCACCGCAGCTGCAAGGCCATAGGCATCTTCCAACTTCATTGCTTGCTGATCGTGGAATGTGCGCTTGCCGAACCGAATGGCAGCCTGGGATTTACTGGCGATTTTTTCGGCGATGCGCGTGACGTGTCCTGTCAGTTCATTTTGCGGAACGGTGGCATTGACCAGCCCGACACGCTCGGCGAAGGCCGCGTCATAAACATCGCCGACCAGCAACATTTCCATTGCGTGTTTCGAAGACACATTGCGGGAGAGAGGCACCATCGGCGTGGAACAGAACAGGCCGATGTTGACACCGGGTGTGCAGAAACCGGCGCGCGGGCTGGCATAGGCCAGATCGCAAGCCGCCACCAGTTGGCAGCCCGCTGCGCTGGCCAAACCGTCTACTTCTGCAATAACAGCGCAGCGATGATGGCTGATGGCCATCATCAACTTCGCACACTGCCCGAAGATGTTTTCGAAATAGCTGCGGCCTTCATCAGTGTCGGCGCGATGGGCTGTCAGCTCCTTGAGATTATGCCCCGATGAAAATACCTTGCCGGATGACGCGATGACCACGGCACCGATTGACGTGTCGCGGGCACAGTCATCAAGTGCCGCCTGCAATTCGGCCATCATGGCTTCAGACAGGCTGTTGCGTGTGGGTTCGTCGTTCAAGGTCAATCGCGCCACGCCTTGCGCAATCTCACGCCGAACCAGTGCGCTCATTCGGTTTCGGTTTCCAGCAGCTTCAGCTTTTCAATATAGGCGGGATCAGACTTGAGTTCCGCCAGCACCTTCTTGTTGTTGTCCGAGGGGATCATGGCATTCAGGGCCTTGATCATGCGCTCGCGCATATCCTGGGCGGTTTCCGTGTCATTTTGTAGTTCTGCAATCTGCTTCTTGATGTCGGCGGTCTGGTCGTCGATCGAATTGTCATAGGCGAAACTCAGTGTGGTGATGGTGGTGTTCCATTCAATGACATTGGGAAAGCCAGCTGCTTTCACGTCGGCCTCAAAGGCTTTGCCCTGCGGCGACTGATCAACGAAGTCCTGCAGGTTCTCGTAATTCTCAAGCTGCGCGTCCTTGTATTTTTCGCGCACCGCCACGTAGGTATCGAGTGCCTTTTTGGCCTTGTCCGTGGTCAACTCTATGGTTTCAACAACCGGAATATCACCGAGGCTGAAATCTTCTTCGGCCGCACCGTCAACGGCGGGTCCTGCGGGGTCTGTCACTTCGGGCGTATCTCCGGGTGCGGGTGGGGTTGCGTCAGGAACCGGTGGCGGCGGCGTTACCGTGGGGGCAGGGGGCGCTGGTGTAGTTGCAGCGGGTGGCTGCGCCACGGGTGGTGTTGCGGGCGGTGGGACGGGCGCGGTTTCGGCAAACACATCCGGGTCGTCCAGTTGCAGCAGTGGCACTGCGTCAAACGGGTGGTCCGTGTCCTTCAGAGTGCCGAATTCCACCCGGGCCAATGCTGGCGCGCAAGCGAACGCCAAGGCCGCAACCGATATCAAGAGAGCTGTGTGTTTCACGAGTCAGATACCCTTCGGAACAGAGTTTAGACCAAGCATGGCGTTATACTCCACAACAAAAAGGGGGGCACTTGAAGTTTGTGGTAACATAATACCGCAACGAGAATATGCAGAATTTTCTTGGCTTTTGCTTGACTTCGACGCTTTCAAATTGCATAGACGCGGCGAAAGCGCTGCTTCGATGAAGCGGCGCTGTTGTTTTGAAGTCCATTCTGAGAGAACCCGACCATGAAGACCTACACGGCGAAAGCCGGTGACATTCAAAAGCAGTGGGTGCTGATCGACGCAGAAGGCCTGGTCGTGGGCCGTCTTGCCGCCGTCATTGCCAACCGTCTGCGCGGCAAGCACAAGGTGACCTTTACACCATCGATGGATTGCGGTGACAATATCATCGTTGTCAACTGTGAAAAGGCCGTGTTCACCGGCAAGAAATATGACCAGAAGAAGTACTACTGGCACACCGGTTTTCCGGGCGGCATCAAGGAACGCGTCGCCAAGGATTACCTGGATGGCAAACATCCTGACCGCGTGCTGGAAGCTGCTGTTCGCCGCATGTTGCCGGGCGCTTCGCTGAAGCGCCAGCAACTCACAAACCTTCGCATCTACAAGGGCACCGAGCATCCGCACATGGCCCAGAACCCCGTGGTTCTCGATGTGAAATCCATGAACGCCAAGAATTCGATCAGGGGCTGAACCAAATGGCTGAAGCAACATCACTCGCCGACCTCGGCCAGGCCATGGGTCTGGCACCTTCGTCTGCAGGCGCTGCACCCGTGCGCGCCGCCGAACCAAAAATCGACAAGCTGGGCCGGTCCTACGCCACGGGCCGCCGCAAGAATGCCATCGCCCGGGTCTGGATCAAGCGCGGCAAGGGCAAGATCACCGTCAACGGCAAGCCCATCGAAACCTATTTCGCCCGCCCTGTGCTGCGCATGCTGGTTTCTCAACCCATGATCCTTGTTGCCCGCAACACGGAAATGGACATTGACTGCACCGTCAACGGTGGTGGTCTCTCGGGCCAGGCCGGTGCCGTGCGCCATGGCATTTCCCGGGCCCTCACCTATTTCGAACCCGGTCTGCGTGGCGTGCTCAAAAAGGGCGGCTTCCTGACGCGTGACAGCCGTGCGGTTGAGCGTAAGAAGTATGGCCGCGCCAAGGCCCGTCGCCGCTTCCAGTTCTCGAAGCGCTAATTCGCTTCCCCTCTCCGTCTCGAAGCTTCGCTTCGATCCACCTCTCCCGCAAGCGGGCGAGGAAATGAGTCCGCTATCCTCGCCCGCTTGCGGGAGAGGTGGCATTTGCGCAGCAAATGACGGAGAGGGAAACTTGCTCAGGATGTATCAGCCCGCAGCGCCTGAAACGCCAGCGCATGACATTCACGCAGGATCATATCAATTTCAGCTTTTGAATGTTTGTCCCGCCCGGGTGGCGGGCCGGGCCTGATGGGCGACACGAATTTCGGGTTGGCCAGCGCCATTCGCCGCGCTTTCCATCGCGCCATGCGTTGGGCTTCCCGCGGAATATTGGCCAGCGCCCGCACCGTGGCATCAAGCCGACGCCGCAGGTTGAGGGTCGCAGTCGCGCTGCTCAAACCGCTGCGGGGACGTTTGAAAAGGGCAAGGAACTGCGCGTGCGGGGAAGGCTCATCCACCACTCTGATGCGCGGGCCTGTGATGGGCGGCGCCTGTTCGACCCAAGCGTAGGACACACGCTGGTCAAACAGCTGGAATGCCATGGGCCGGGTGGTCTCTCCCTCCGAGCGAATGACAAGCCCCGCCGGCATGGGGCGACGCGGCTGTAAAGACACCGTCAACCCCCGCGCCGCAATCACAATCAACCGCCGGACAGCCGTTTCAGACTTGAAAAGGCCCAAGGACACAACACGGTAAACCCCAAGCGGCAACCGCAACTCCCCCTCAAACGCCGCCAGCAAAGCCACAAACCCCGCCACAATACGCGCGAGTGCCTCCCGGTTAACAGCAACAGCCTGTTCCCAATCCACGATAACCTCCGGAGTCGAGCGTAGAACATAAAGGGAACATTGTCAAGTGGGATTGCTGTGTCCCCTCATCCGCCCTTCGGGCACCTTCTCCCGCCAAGAGGGGCGGGAGAAGGCAGTGATTGTGGCCTTCTCCCGCTTCTTCCAGCGGGAGAAGGTGCCCGAAGGGCGGATGAGGGGA
>CAXTKL010000007.1:0-44187 GCA_964244825.1 uncultured Aestuariivirga sp. | reverse complement strand
GCTTCCACACTCCTGAAAATAGGGATATGTGTTTGGGCCGGATTGAAACAATCGCGTGGAGACATACTGGCCCTGCTTGGCCATTAAGCTATAATGAAACTCTGCCCAAATCTCTGACTCGGTTTGCCCCGGCTGGGCCTTGGATTCCAAACGTTGCGTTGCATCATCAACACGGCGCATTGCTTCGCGAATATATTCAATTTCTATGGGCAATTTCAAAGTGCGTGCATCGGTGATGAAGTCATCTGCATCGATTAATTCAAAGCCAACATTCCGCAAAGCATCAGTTGCAAAAAATGGGAAGCGGTCAACAGCAATTCTGTCAATAGTTGGATCAATTGAGTGTACCTGGTTCTGAATCTCCAAAGCAAAGCGCTTCGCAGCGCTGTGGGTGTTACCACCTGAACTGATGCGGTCCAAGCCCTCTGCTGTTTTGATTGTGCCGATGGTATCAAGATGGGCGGAGAGATGAGACGAGCCTTTGAAATCATAAAGTATCGCAGGTGCTTCCGCCAGAAGCAAAAGATATCGCGCAGGCGTACGCGCCGTGAAAATCGTCATATTGTTTGCGCCAGTGGCATAAGAAATATTATTGGGATCAAGAATGACCGCAGCTGGCACATTATGTTTGAGCATGAAGGCACGAACTCTCGCGTGCCTTTTACGATAGAGTACAGCTCGATTGGCCTCTAAATCGAAAAGGCTTTGTTTTTTTCCTAAAATTGCGCCATCCGACAACATTCAAAAAAACTATCATTGGTACAACAGCCTGTCAAACCACGCTTCTGGTTTTCTACTCTTCTTAAGGGATGGACTACCGGGACAAGCTCATTGCTGTCTGGTTAACGTATTCATTGATCAAAAGTGCTGTTCTTCTCCCTCCTCCATGGTGGGGAAGGCCGGTGTGGGGGTCGCTCCAAAGATTAAAGAAAGAAAAGAATTCTTTGCAACGACAAAGCCATTGGTTCTTGTCTTAAATTATAACATATAGGGACGCTTCCCTTTTCTTTCTAGTTCACCTGTTTTACCTTCTGCCCATGCCAAGACTCAGCTGTACTGTTTTTGCCAAGATGCCACTCGCAATCTAAATAGCTAAATTTATCCAATAAAAAAGGCCCCCGTTGGGAGCCTGTGTTTACCGCGCAGAACCGTATCCGGCAGAGTTAACCCTGCCCTGTTCCACGCGATCCTACGAGGACGATAATCTTGTTCATGAAAGCTTTGTATGGTCCGTGTGCGGAAAGGTCAAGGGGCTTAGATCATAGGAAGTTCTGCGAGTTTAACAGCCAGCTCCGGCGCGAAATCCGGTGCGAGCATTTCCGCCGGGCCAACGGCTCGTTTGAGCCGATACCCATCTATGCCCGGCTCACCAAAAACATGGATTTCCAGAGTGTTGACATTGATCACCCACAGCGCCCTCACTCCGAAATTCGCGTAGATGCGGGCTTTTCGGCCCATGTCATAGTCGAATGTGGAGTCTGAAACTTCAACGGCCAGCAGCGTATTTGCAATGGCCAGTTGCGGCATTTGCACTTTGGAGTCATAGAATACGAAATCCGGTTCAAGGAAGCTATGCTTGTCCAATCGGAATGTGGTTTCGGGAATAATCCTGTAGCCTTTGGTTTTGTGGGTCATCCAAAAATCGAGCAGTGACCCTTTATAATGCTCATGCTTGCTGCCTTTCGGCGACATCGGAACAATTTCCCCCCCGATCAGTTCGAAGCGATCATCTTCCTGTAATATTCCAAGCCGCACCATTTCTTCGATTTCTGCCACAGTCCATGCCCGGCGTGGCAAACCTTCGGCGGCTTGAGTCGTTGTGGCGGGTTCTGCGAAGTGGAAATGTTGGTTCATGGGCGAAACATAACATATATCCGGAGATTTGGGGAGAGGCGGCCCGACGTGGCCGAAACCATGTTACTTTCCTGTTGAGGCAAGGAACGCTGTGTGACTTGCTGTCGATGCGCCAAGGCACGAACGGACAGGTTCATTTTTTGCTCTCAACTTGCACACCGCACATTGAAGGACTTTCCGTTTTGCATCACACTGTTGACTTCAAAAGCAAGAAGCAAGCTGTATCGCGCGGAAAACCGACGGAGAACGACCGAATGTCCAGGCTCACATGCTTTCCATCATAACCGCCAATCGTGACCAGACACAGTTATTGCTGGATTGGGCTGCTACGGAGGGTTGGAACCCGGGGATTGGCGACGCCAGTGCGTTTCACGCGGCAGATCCCAGCGGGTTCTTGATGGGGTTCTATGAGGGCCGGCCCGTCACCGGAATTTCAGTCGTGCAATCAGGTGCGCAATTTGCATTTCTGGGACTTTATATCACGCACCCAGAATTTCGCGGTCGCGGCTTTGGATGGAAAACCTGGCAAGCGGGTCTTGAGCGATTGGGGCACAGGACCATCGGGCTGGACGGCGTGGTGGCGCAGCAGGCCAACTATGCCAAATCCGGATTTTCCGCTGTTCACCGCAGCTTGCGGTTCACGGGCAAGATTGCGCGCACGCGTTTTCAGCCCCGCGCCGTGCGCCCTATTGTGGCGAAAGATTTTGCAAAACTTTCCGCTTTTGACGCCGCTCACTACGGTGCCAAGCGTCCGCAATTTTTGCAGCACTGGCTCAATGGTCAAGGTGGCCGTCGCGGGTTTCTGGTTGAGCAGGACGGCAGGATTTGCGGCTATGGTGTGATCAGACCCTGTCATGCCGGTTTCAAAATCGGACCTTTGTTTGCGGAGCGCCCACTGGTTGCCGAGCAGTTGCTGCTTGCGATGATGCAGATGGCGAATGGTGAAAGCGTCAACATTGACGTTCCTGAGCCTAACCGCAGCGCCGTTGCTTTGCTGGAAGGCCATGGCTTTGCACCCGTATTTGAGACGGCGCGGATGTATCGTGGTGCAGTGCCAGCCTTGCCGCTGGAAGAGATTTATGGACTGACGAGTTTTGAGCTGGGTTGAAGGGGCAGCAGATTCAAATGTTCGCCAACATACCCACAGTCAGAAATCAGTACAGCTCCAAGCTGCACATTCTGACGCCCAACTCATCACAAAACCGTGGGGCAATATGGTCCTGGCTTTCGTGCACTGTTATCTGGCCGTAGCCGTCTGCCTTGGGTTGGAGGTGGATGTGTGTCTTTTGTGTTCGCGCTTCGATCACCCACAGCTCCCTAATGCCGAATTTGGCATAGAGATTTGCTTTGCGCCCGAGATCGTAATACTTGCTGGTATCGGCGATCTCGACGACCAAGAGTGCGTTTTGTGCCGAAAGATTGCGCAGGCCTGTCGCCTTTGGATAAAAGGTGAAATCGGGCTCCAGAAAACTATTGGAGGTAAAACGAAACGTTGTCTCCGTTATGACGCGATACTGATCTGGCAATGCCCTCACCCAAAACCTTGTCAAGGTTGCTTTGAGAGGCTCATGCCAAATTCCCTTGGATTGCATCGGCGTTATGATTCCCTCAATCAGTTCCCAGCGTTCCTGTTCCAGGCGTCCCTCTTCCTGCAAATCGTCGAGTTCAGCGACGGTCCACATCGGCTTTTGTGCAAGCAAGTCCTTTGCCCGCAATCCTCCGGAATAATAAGGGGTTTGTGGTGTATCGGAAAAACCGGTCACTTGATGTTCGTCAGGAAAGATATCAGGGCGCAGTTCGTGCCGGGGCACACCTGTGGCATTTTCAATGGCTAGTACCACGTCGGCAGGTACAGCGTTCCGTTCCAGCCACTTCGAGACATGACTTTGGGTCTTGCCAATTTTCGTGGCGAGTGCGGTTTGACTGCCGGCATTGGCGATGGCCCTGCGAAGCGCTTCGGACGTCATGTTGACGGGCTACGACATTTGTCGTGAACCGTCAATCTGGAGCCGTGGCCATCCACCCCGCCATCTGTCCACGCCACCAGGTGAGCTGGCGTTTGATATAGTGGCGGGTGGCGGTTTTGGCGTCGGTGACGGCCTGTTCCAGGGTGGCCTCTCCCCGAAGATGCGCCTGAAATTCAGGTACGCCAATGGCTTTCATCATGGGCTGTTCTGCAGACAACTTCGGCAAGTTGCGGACTTCGTCAATCGCACCCCGCTCCATCATCACATCGAAGCGGCGTTCGGCGCGAGCGTATAGGATTTCACGGGGCACATCGACGAACATCCGCTCGACTGCGGCATGGTTGAGGATTGCTTCGGCTTGCGCATCCGTCTGCCAGGCCGCGAGGGTTTTGCCAGTGGCCTGCTGGACTTCAAGTGCACGGACGATGCGCTGTTTGTCCGCCGGGTTGAGCTTGGCGGCAGCTGTAGGATCACGCTTTTGCAATTCCACGTGCAGGTCGCCCCTGAAGTTGCGCCAGATATCGCGCACATCGCCAGGGATGGGTGGCACCTGCGCCAACCCGCCCTGCAAGGCCGCGAAATACAGGCCTGTACCACCCACGACGATCGGCACCTTGCCGATGGCCCAGCAGGCTTGGATCTCAAGTTTGGCTTCTGCGAGCCAGCGGCCCACGGAATAGACCTCAGCCCCGCTAACGTGACCATAGAGGCGGTGCGGCGCCTGTGATTCTTCCAATGCTGTTGGGCGGGCCGACAGGATGTGCAGTTCACGATAGATCTGCATGGAGTCGGCGTTGATGATTACGCCGTCGCGTTCACCCGCCAGACGCAAGGCCATGGCGGACTTGCCGCTGGCAGTCGGGCCTGCAAGCAGAATTGCTTTTTTTTGTGCGTCTTGATTCACGGTGCGAAACTTTCCTGGCTGCCCTGCCTAACAACAATTTCACACTTGCGCCATTGCTGTGGCAGATCACACCCGCCAGGCGCAAAGATGGCGGTATCGTGATGAAATCTGCGGCATCTCGTCAGGATTTTATACCGATTTGTATGTGGCAGCGGTGATCCATCGGGCGTAGCTTTCACGGGCCGGACAATGATGCCCGGCACCGAAACAGGAGGCGGTTACACGGAGCAAAGAAAAGCGTCAGCGCTCTTTCATACTTCGCGTACTTTCCCCTGACTATCAAAAATCTGGAGAAATCAAATGAAAACCAAAATTTTCATGCTGAGCCTGCTTGCCTTGGCGGCGGTGGCACCAGCAGCAAACGCCTTGACCGTGCAGAACGACGACAAGGCACCGTACACCATCAAGGTCACGCCCACGGCGGGCAAGGCCTTTGACGTCAGTATCAAGGCATCTGCCAAGGCTGATGTGGATTGCAGCAAAGGCTGCACTCTGGCGCTGAACGGCAAAACACAGGTCGTGGATGCAAAATCCAAGCTCGTGAAAATCGAGTCCGGCGCATTTGCCAAGAACTAATCCCACCAAGCCTCAATCACAGGAGACTATTATGAACGCATTCCGTCTTTCCATCGCCGCTGTTTCGCTTCTTGCCATTGCGGGCGTCGCCAATGCGGCCGCTCCCTCGGCACCGATGAAAATGCACCACCACGCCAAGATGCATGTCATGGCGAAACCCGTGCATTGCGCAAAGGGTGTGAAAACATGCCCGGTGAAAAAGTCCGCAGTGGTGATCAAGGCCTCGGCCAAGAAGCCAGATGCCATGATCAAGACCACGACCAAGAAGCCATGACCGCTCTCGTAAACTGTTGAACAAATAGCCATTGCCGCCTGCTGCAAGCAATTGTAACAGGCGGCCATGAGCGATGTAATCGTCCTGACGTCCAAGCCCGGTGCCATCGCGGGCGAGATCTTATCTGTGCTGACAGATCTGGGCGCTGGCGAGCCCCACTGGTTGGCCCCCGGCGAAGCTTGCGAAGTCGATTGCTTTGCCCGCTGGCCCGAGTTTCGCGCCGAACTCCAGAAATACCCTGTTGATGCCGCCGTAGTCTCCATCCACAACCGCCGCAAGCGATTGCTGCTGGCGGATATGGATTCAACCATGATTCATCAGGAATGTATTGATGAGCTTGGCGTGGTTGCAGGTGTGGGCGACAAGATCAAGGGCATCACGGCCCGCGCCATGCGGGGCGAACTGGATTTTGACGGCGCTCTGCGTGAGCGGGTGGCCTTGCTCAAGGGGCTTGACGTTTCAATCATTGCGCGATTGCTCCGTGAACGGATTACTTTCATGGAAGGCGGTAAAACCCTGCTCGCCACCATGCGGGCAAACGGAGGCTATGCGGCTCTTGTATCGGGTGGATTTCTGTCATTTACCCGGCCTGTGGCCGCGCAGTTGGGATTTGACGAAAACCGGGCCAATACCCTGATTGTGAAAGATGGCAGGCTGACGGGGGACGTCGGTTCACCGATCCTAGGCGCGCGGGCCAAATTGGACGCACTGCACGACATTGCAACTGCCCGCGGCCTCACCGCGGAAGATGCGCTTGCCGTGGGCGACGGCGCCAATGATATTCCGATGTTGCAGGCTGCGGGCCTCGGTGTGGCGCTTCACGCAAAACCAAACGTGCAGAAAGCAGCGCCATTCTGCATCAACCATGGCGATTTGACGGCACTTTTGTATCTGCAAGGCTATCGCAAATCCCAATTTGTCGCCGCGTGATGCCGCGTACCATCCGCCACACATGCAGGGCTATCGCATATGTCATCCAAAGGGCCTCATCAGCCCTTTGGACAGCTTCTCTAGAGGAGAAGCGACTCATTGAGCAACCTCCCTCAATGCCCACAAAACCTCGAAAAATGGTCGATATCTCGCAACGAGTCCCTTCCCCTCTGGGAAAGGTGCCGAGCGCATGCGTGGCAGATGAGGTCCCTTTGGCGGCCCAATGCGATTGCCCTGGCCACACATAGGATGACCGGACCATTCGCGTTGCCACGCTGACGGTGATTTGCGTGGGCTTCGCGCAGGACTGTTTCAGTGTGGCCTCCACTGACGCTAATCGGACTTGATGTGCTTGACCTCACATAGCACTGACATTCAGCAGATAAACATCTCCCTTGTTCACTGGCGTGATCTCGATGGTGCTGCCGATGTCGATGGCGGCGTCGAGGCGTTGCAGGCCCTGTTGTCTGCCGTTGTGTTGTATGGCCAGCGCGGTATTGGCGACAAGTGCGTTCCAGCCGGTTCCGAGGTCATAGGTTGAGGTGTGCGTGCAATGGTATTTTCGCAAGCTGTGACGGAATGACTTGCGTCGTGTCATCACATTCAAATCCAGCGTTGGGCCATGAACGGCTTCGCACATCACTTCGGCCTCACCAGCGAATGCAAATGGCGGCGTGGATTGGTCAAGTATGACCGCCGGTTCGTGCGATAGTGCCAATCGCAAGCCACGCCCTTCCAATACGGCAATCGACCGGTCAATGCCGGGAAACAGCGAGAATGGTCCTGACGCCAGTACATCCGCCATGCTGATGCGCCAATCCCAGCGGGTGTGATTGGTGTCATTCCACTGCACGAAAACTTCGCGCGTCAAGCCACCACCATTTTTCCACGGCACTTCCCGGTAGTCCGCAGCACGCAGGATTTTCATGGTCAGAGAATGCCGGGAAGATTGAGCGCTTTTTCGCGGGCGCAAGCGAGTGCGATATCGTAACCCGCATCGGCATGGCGCATCACACCGGTTGCCGGATCATTCCACAACACGCGTTCAATGCGGGCGTCGGCGTCAGCACTGCCGTCACAGCAGATCACCATGCCGGAGTGTTGGCTGAACCCCATGCCTACACCACCGCCATGATGCAGGCTCACCCATGTGGCGCCGGACGCCGTGTTGAGCAGCGCGTTCAACAGCGGCCAGTCGGAAACCGCATCGGAGCCGTCTTTCATGGCCTCGGTTTCACGGTTGGGCGATGCCACGGACCCTGAGTCCAGATGATCCCGGCCAATGACCAGTGGTGCTTGCAGTTCACCGCTGCGCACCATTGCGTTGAAGGCGAGGCCTAAACGATGACGGTCCCCCAGGCCGACCCAGCAAATCCGCGCGGGCAAGCCCTGAAAAGCAATGCGTTCCCGCGCCATGTCCAGCCACTTGTGCAGATGCGCGTTGCCGGGTGTCAGTTCTTTCACCTTTGCGTCGGTCTTGTAAATATCCTCAGGGTCACCGGACAGTGCCGCCCAACGGAAGGGGCCTATGCCACGGCAGAACAGCGGGCGAATGTAGGCGGGTACAAAGCCTGGAAACGCGAAGGCGTTTTCGAGGCCTTCATCTTTCGCCACCTGCCGGATGTTGTTGCCGTAGTCGAGCGTGGGAATGCCCGCATTCCAGAAATCCACCATGGCCGCCACGTGCACTTTCATGGAGGCGCGCGCCGCCTTTTCCACGGCCTTGGGGTCAGTCTCGCGCTTTGCGCGCCATTCGGCCAGGGTCCAGCCCTGGGGCAAATAGCCGTTCAGGGGATCATGGGCGGAGGTTTGGTCTGTCACCATGTCAGGCCGCACGCCGCGCCGCACCAGTTCCGGAAAAACATCGGCGGCGTTGCCAAGCAAACCAACGGACTTCGCCTCACCGGCCTTGGTCCATCTGTCAATCATTGCCAGTGCTTCGTCCAGTGTGGTGGCCTTATGGTCGACGTAGCGTGTGCGCAGCCGAAAATCGATGCGCGTCTCATCACATTCCACCGTCATGCAAGAGGCCCCCGCCATCACAGCCGCCAAGGGTTGCGCTCCACCCATGCCGCCAAGGCCGCCCGTCAGTATCCACTTGCCGGTCAGGTCGCCGCCATAGTGTTGGCGGCCAGCCTCGACGAAGGTTTCATAGGTGCCCTGCACAATGCCTTGCGTGCCAATGTAGATCCACGACCCCGCCGTCATCTGGCCATACATGGCCAGACCCTTTTTATCGAGTTCGTTGAAATGATCCCATGTAGCCCAATGCGGCACCAGGTTGGAGTTGGCAATCAAAACGCGCGGCGCGTCCTTATGCGTACGGAACACGCCGACGGGTTTTCCGGACTGAACCAGCAATGTCTCATTCTCGTTCAATTCTTTCAGTGTACTGACAATTTTGTCAAAGTCCGCCCAGGTTCGTGCCGCACGGCCAATGCCGCCATAGACAACCAGTTCATGGGGATTTTCGGCTACCTCGGGATCGAGGTTATTCATCAACATGCGCAGGGGCGCTTCCGTCATCCAACTTTTGGCTGTGAGCGTGTTGCCACGCGGGGAACGGACGTCGCGAATGTTATGGCGCGGATTGTGTGTCATGAAATGTTTCCGGATGTTGTGCAGGTTTTGCCATGGTCAATGCATCAGTGTTGGGAGCAGGCCAGTGGAAACGGAAGTGACCAGTTCGCCGTGCGCAATCAACGTGGAAGCTTTTTCGAGATCGGGCGCGAGATAGCGATCGACTTCAATTGTTGGACTGACCGCACGCACCGCCGCCATCGCTTTTTGTAACTCAACACTCGTCGCCAAGGGTGCACGAAACTCGATGCCCTGCACCGCCGTCAGGGCTTCAATGCCAATGATGCCAAACAAGTTCTCCGTCATTTGCAGCAGGCGCCGCGCCCCGTGGCAGGCCATGGACACATGGTCTTCCTGATTGGCTGATGTTGGAGTTGAATCAACGGAAGCCGGAAATGCCATCTGCTTGTTCTCGGACATCAATGCCGCCGATGTGACTTCAGCGATCATCAGGCCGGAGTTCAGTCCCGGCGTTTTTGCAAGAAATGGTGGCAAGCCATAGGACAGGGCAGGATCTACCAGCAAGGCAATGCGGCGCTGGGCGATGGCACCAATTTCACACACGGCAATGGCAATCTGATCGGCGGCAAAGGCAACAGGTTCGGCATGAAAATTTCCACCGGAAACAATGGAGCCGTCGGATAATATCAGAGGATTGTCCGTGACCGCGTTGGCTTCAATCACCAGTGTGGCTGCCACGCTGCGCAACATGTCGAGACATGCGCCATCCACTTGCGGCTGGCAGCGAATGCAATAGGGATCCTGTACGCGGCTGTCGCCTTCCATGTGGCTGTCACGAATGATTGATCCCGCCAGTAATCCGCGCAAGGCTGCCGCCGCATCAATCTGTCCCTTGTGGCCACGCAGGGTGTGAATATCCGGATGAAACGGTGCTGATGATCCCATGGCCGCATCCGTGGACAGGGCCCCGGTGATCAAGGCCGATTGCGCGGCACGGTGCGCGCGAAACAGGCCGGCCAGGGCAAGCGCCGTCGAAACCTGTGTTCCGTTGATGAGTGCCAGACCTTCCTTTGCTGCCAGCACCACTGGTGAGAGGCCCGCAGTCGCCAAGGCTTTGCTGCCGGTCAGACGCTTGCCGCGGTAGAAGGCCTCGCCCTCACCCATGAGCACGGCGGCAAAATGCGCCAGTGGTGCAAGGTCGCCAGACGCGCCGACTGAACCCTTTTCCGGAATCACGGGAATGACCCCCTTGGCCAGCAAGCCTTCAATCAACCGAACCACGTCGAGCCGCACGCCGGATGCGCCGCGCCCCAGCGAGATCAGTTTCAGCGACATGATCAGGCGTACAATGTTTTCGGCCAAAGGCTGGCCCATGCCGCAACAATGGGAGAGGATGAGATTCCGCTGCAGGGTCGTTACATCAGCTGCATCAATGCGGATGGAGGCCAGTTTTCCGAACCCCGTATTGATGCCGTAGACGGGTGCGCTCGCTTTCACTACCTTGTCAACGACTGCGGCAGCCCGCGTGATGGCCCCATCACAGGATGGATCAAGCCGTGCGACATCGCCCGTCCAATAGATTTTTTCCAGCGTGGCGAGTGACACCGAGCCTGGTTGCAACATAAGTGTCATGGGGCGCTAACCTCGCCGTTGTGAACGCGGCTGTGCAGGGGATTGAAGCCGACGCGGTAAACCAGTTCAGCAGGTGTATCGATGTTCCAGATGGAAAAGTCAGCCGCTTTGCCGGCTTCAAGCGTACCCGTTTCCGGCAAGATGCCCAAGGCACGGGCAGCCTCCCGCGTCACACCCGCCAGGCATTCATTCACCGTAAGGCCGAACAATGTCGCCGCCATGTTCATGGCCAGGAGCGGCGACGTGAGCGGCGATGATCCGGGATTGCAGTCCGTTGCCACGGCGATCTTTACCCCGGCATTGCGCAACAGTTGCACGGGCGGTTTTCGGGTTTCGCGAATGGCATAAAAGGCACCGGGCAGCAGCACTGCGACGGTGCCAGCACGCGCCATGGCGTCGGCACCTTCCGCGTCGAGATATTCCAGGTGATCTGCCGACAGCCCGCCATAGGATGCAACAAGTGCCGCGCCACCCAGATTGGAAAGCTGCTCCGCATGCAGCTTGACAGGCAGGCCCAATGACCTGGCTTTCGCAAACACCACGCGCATCTCATCAATCGAGAACGCAATGCCTTCACAAAACCCGTCCACAGCGTCAATCAAACCTTGCGTTTTCCCGTGTTCCATGCCTGGCAACACAACATCCCTGATGTATTCCGAATTGCGTCCCTTATAGGCAGCAGGCACGGCATGGGCTGCAAGATAACTCGTCTTCACGCGCACGGAGCGCAACCGCGCCAGCTGCCGCGCAGCCCTGAGCATGTTCAATTCTGCTTCAATCGTCAGTCCATAGCCAGACTTAATTTCCACGGTCGTCACGCCTTCGCGCAACAGCTGGTCGAGACGCGGCAAGACGGCCGCAACCAATCCGTCGACAGACAGTTGGGTGGTGGCGGAAACAGTTGACACAATGCCACCCCCTGCCCGCGCAATGTCTTCATAACTCGCACCATCCAGCCGCATTTCAAATTCGCGGGCGCGGTGGCCGCCAAACACCAGATGGGTGTGGCAATCAATCAAGCCGGGCAAGATCCAGCGCCCGCCGGCGTCCATTGTCTCTGCATCTGAATCTGCGAGATCAGTGCCAAGCGCCAAGATGCGGCCATCGCGCACAAGCATTGCACCGTTCTCGATCACGCCAAGGCCAGGCTGCCCCACCGCCATTGTTGCAATGCGGGCGTTGCGCCACAACTTCACTCCGCCTCTGGTGCCACCCACCACAACATTCGTCCTTTTCAATGCGCTGCGTTTGTATATGCATATTGGCAAGACGTGGGAAGGGGTGAGAAACTTGCAACACATTCACGCCCGCTCTGCCTTGCTGCCGCAAGGCTGGGCCAGGGATGTTCGGATCAGTTGGGACCGGGGCCGCATTGTGCATGTGGATCCGGGTGCGGCGCTCAACCCGGAAGGCGAGGTGCACGACGTCATCTTGCCTGGTATGGCAAATCTGCACTCCCATGCCTTTCAGCGCGCCATGGCGGGTCTGGCCGAAACCCGGGGGCGCACGGTCGACAGCTTCTGGACGTGGCGGGAGCAGATGTATCGCTTCGCGCTCACAATGTCGCCCGATGACGTTGAAGCTGTCGCCGCGCAACTCTATGTGGACATGCTGGAACAGGGTTTTACGCGCGTGGGAGAGTTCCATTATTTGCATCACAATCAAGATGGTCGCCCCTACGCAAATATCGCCGAACTTGCGACTCGCATTGCAGCGGCGAGCGCCGCGACCGGGATTGGATTGACCCTGCTTCCGGTGTTTTATGCTTATGCGGGATTTGGCGGGTTGCCGCCGCATGATGGTCAGCGCCGCTTCATCAACACGCTGGATCAGTTTGAAAAACTCGTAGTGGCCAGCAATGATGCAATCGCAAATGTAGCTGGCGCCAATCTTGGTGTTGCGCCGCACAGTTTGCGCGCCGTTTCGCCCGATCAATTGCAGGCACTCGTCACCTTGGCTGGTGACAGGCCCATCCATTTGCACATCGCCGAACAGGCCCAGGAAGTCAATGATTGCCGGGCCTGGTCAGGGGCCAGACCGGTTGAATGGCTGCTTGCCAATGCCCCCGTGACCAAAAACTGGTGCCTGATCCATGCGACGCATATGACGGACATGGAAACGCTAGGCCTGGCAAAGAGCGGTGCTATTGCCGGTCTCTGCCCGATCACGGAAGCCAATCTGGGCGATGGCATTTTCTCTGCTGAACGTTTTCTAAAAGCGGGCGGCAAATTTGGCATCGGTTCCGACTCGAATGTGCAAGTTTCTCTACCCGGGGAACTGCGCCAGCTGGAATATTCACAACGCCTGCAACACTGTGCCCGTAATGTATTGGCCGACCCTGAGGGGTCAAACGCCGGGTATTTGTATGGGCGTGCCTTGCATGGAGGTGGGCTCGCACTTGGCAATGCATCCAGTATCGCATTTGGCAGCTCCGCTGACATGGTGTCTTTGAATACGTCGTCCCTGCCTTTTCTCGTGAGGGACCACATGCTTGATCATTGGATTTTTACGGAAAGGTACAAGATTGACTGTGTCTGGAGCCTTGGTTGCAAGCAAGTTGAGCACGGAAGACACAGGTTTCGGGATTCGATCAGCAAGCGGTTTCTGCAAACCATGCAACGACTGCTCAGTGGCTGACTGGGTCTGTCAGGTTCTCAATTCGCCATGCGCAATGTGATCCAGCTTTTTCAAATCCGCCAACACGATCCGGCCCCGCGCCACATCCACAAGCCCTTCTGCCTTCCAATGCATCAGAATCTTGTTGGTGGATTCCCGGGTGGCACCGGCAAAATCAGCGAGTTCGTTCTGGGTGATGCGAACGCCATTGTCAGGATCGCCAAAGTTCTTGTGCAACACCAGAAGCCGCCGCGCCAGACGCAGGTCCAAAGCATGCAGCGCATATTCTTCGACCGAGTCACTCACCCAGCGCAAGCGCTCGCACAGAATATCCATCAGATTGATGGAGAGCTGCGGGTTGCGGCGCACGGCTTCCATAAAGGTGCTGCGCGACACAGGCAGCAATGCGGACGGTTCCAGCGCAACTGCAGAAGCCGTGCGTTCGCCCATGTCAACCATGCCGATTTCACCAAAGCAATGCCCCGGCGGAATCTGGTTCAACACGATTTTTCTGCCGAGTTCCGTGACGAAGGAAATTTCGATGCGGCCCGATTGCACAACATAAAGTGTTCCGGATTTATCTCCGCGCTCAAACAACGCAGTGTTCTTTTGCACGCGGATGGCGGGTGTTGCACTCAGCACGAATTGCCTCACGTCTGCATCAACACCGTCAAACAGCCTTGATATGGCCAGAGCGGTCGAAGCCGGGCGCGGTTTCGCTGTTATCACGTATGTGTCCCCTCATTTCCCCCTGGCACTATATCCAATAGCCCTTGGGAGGCAATCCCGCCAGAAACAAAGGTACCGCGTCATCAATGCGGTCTTGCCCATGGATTAATGCATCGGACCCTCTAGTTGTTCGTTGGCCGCTTCTTGGTGCGTGACTTCACCTCTGTCACGGCTTGCAACGCCGGGCCTGGCGCTGCCTTCTCGAGGTTATCCAGTTCCGCCTTTTCCAGCGCGATCGCACGATCATAAGAGGCGAGCGTCTCTTCCCTGCGCAACGACAGATCCTTGATGCGCGCCTGAAGCTCTTCCCTCCGGCGTTTGCGCTGTTCCTCAGGAAAATTGACGGCCGCGTCGTCCACCTTGTCAAACACGCGGCGCTTCACCGCCTGATCGAGCCATGCCGCATTCTCTTTCAACAGTTTATCCAAACTCATGGTGTGGTCCTCTCGCGTTATGGGGCCTGCAGATTGAAGGCCGTTTCTGTCACCGGGAAATCAAGATGATTGATGGCGCCGCCTGCGGTGATATTGCCTATGAAGGGCCCTGGCCTGTCATTGAAATTGACGGATGCAATACGGGGCAAGGCTTTGATGTGATTGCCCATGACGATGGCACTGCGGCACACCAGCCAAACTGTTGCGGCACGATCGCGCTCTTGTGGTTGCACCGAGATGTGTGAACAATAATTGTGATCAAAAATTACCCGCTCGAACCGGGCGAACACTGTGTTGCTCAGTTGCATCTCGCGCAGCTCAACAAGTGCGGTGCGGCCATTGCCGGTAAACTTGTTGCCGGTGATCTGAATGGCAAAGCCGACAATCAAAGCATTGTTTCCGACCGAAAATTCCACAAGTCCGCGCATCACCAAAGCGCGGTCCTCACGTTGCGGATTGCGTGTTGCGACATTGGTGTAGGTGACGAGATTGCCATCGATACGCGCCTCCAGAACCAGGTCACCGAAGATACCGTAGTCCACATTTGATGTCGCCTGTTCGCCGCCATTGCTACCGGTGTCCATGACTTCGTTGTCTGAAATATTGGCTTCGCCTGCCACGGACACGCACCCTATGGAGAATGCTGCATTTGGCATTTGCGTTGCGCAACGCACCAGCCGATTGTGGGTGATATCGAGCCTTGCCGTGGTTTGAAGGGCAAAGACGCCCCACAGTCCCAGGCTGTCCAGCCGGTTGCCATCAATCTGAGGCCCCGCTTCGCGGAACAGCGAGATGCCGCCCTGCCCCGTGCGGCAGTCGTTCCCTGCGATCCTGTTTTGCCGGCCATTGGCCAGGAACACGCCACTCAGCGCACCTGCAATGCGGTTGCTGGAAATGTCAGATGCAATCAGGCCCATGCCGGTGATGGCAAAACCAGCAAAACTTCCCACCACGTTGTCTTTGACAACCAGGAAGCCACAGTCATTGCAGAAGAAGCCATGCTGCACACCCGCAATGGTGTTTTGTGCGACCATACCCGAGAAGACAAAACTTCTGTCCTGTCCCTGCGCAAACCCCACCTGGATCGCAACCGGGCCCAGAATGTTGAACTGCCTGTTGCGCGACAGAATCTGGTTGCCCGCAATCTCGCATCCCGAGCCTGTGACTCTGATGCCGATGTTGCGAGGGCTGGAATGGGTGATGCGGTTTTCAGTGACGGAGCAGAAGGGCGCTGCCACATCAACGGCAACGGCGCGCGCTGGAATATTTGCAGCCGTAAAGCCATCGCCAAATTCCGGGCAAACAATGATGTTGCTATCGATGATGGAGCCTTGGGCCAAGGAGATGGCTTGCCCGAAGGGCTGATCATTCACCAGAATGCCAAACACGGCACCCGAAATTGCATTGCGCGTGATGCGGCAGGCAAAGGCCGACTCCAAGTAAGCGATGCCAACAAAGGATGCGGCGCGCTGACGCACATCAAGCTCAATGATATTGCTGTCGGCTTGGAATTCGGTGCAACGCGCCGCCGCCAGAATGCCGACGGTGAGTTGACGGAAGTGACAGGACAACACGCTGAGTTTATCCGTGCCGATGGCGTGCAGGCCACCAAAGTCCGTTGCTTCGATAGACCGCATACCGCAGTGGGATATTCGCACCATGGCGGCAGCAACAATCATGATGACGCTGTCACCTGTTGCTGTTGTTTCGCTGGCCTCGAAATCAATGCCCAGAACGTCAATGCCTTCAATCCGCAGGCCGGTTGGATTGCCAATGACAAGGGCCGCACCCGTCTTGACGTTGCGCACGGTGGTGCCTGGGCTTTCGGCCTTGAGCACAATGCTGCCGCGTGCAATGCGCAAGGGTTCACTGATGATGTGCAGGCCCGTCTTGAGGCAGACACAACCCCCTTGTGGCGGCAAGGCATCAATTCCGGCCTGAATGTTTTCACCGGGACGCACGAGGATGGTGCAACAGCAATCGGCTTGGCCTGGTTGCTGCTGGGGCGGCCTGCAATCGGTGACGACAGGTCCTGCGGCACCACCAAGGCCCGTCACCGCTGCGATCTGCACATAATGATGGAGAATGCCGCGCGGCGGCGCGTTGGTCAGTTCTTCAACTTCGGCCGTCGCTGTGCGCGCCCAGAACATCCAATAGTCGCCGACGCGAAATGAGCCGCCCACAGGGGCCACCGAAAAATTGATCACGATTCCGTCTTCAATGGCAATCGGACCCGCTACGGCAGGAACAGGAATAAGACCGTCCAAGTCAAGCGAAGGATTGGCGGCGGCTGTCTGGTCCCATCGCTGAAGCCGTGTATGGCGCGCTTCAATCTGCTGTTTCGTTGGGCCGAAAGCGCGGCCTGTGCCCGTTGGCAGCGCACGATCAAGCACCACGCGACGGTTTGATTCGTCAATGTCGATGACGCGTGCCATCTCACCTGCTTCACCCATGAGTTCGCGGTGATCATCAGTGACGGTCACCCAGTCGCCGACACGAAAGCGCAGGAATTGATCCCGCCCGATGCGATTGACGGTGACAGTTGTTTGAGCGCCACTAACCGCCATGTCGCGGACCACGGAGACAATCGAACCATTGTCGCGAGACCATTTGAAGCGCGCGGTTCCAAGCGGGCCGCCCGTGTGAACCTCGACGCGGTAGAGCCGATTTTCCAAGCCACGGTAACCCGTGGCAGGCGGCAGAATGCAAGGATCATCCGAGGCGGGCGGCGCTACGGCACGGCTGGTCAGGCGGCCTGCGGATGCAGGCTCTCCAACCGGCAACCCGCACTTTGCATTGTCGCGCGCGTCAACGCGCAGCTGCCAAACCGTTTGCTGCCGCGTTGTCGTGTCTGGTCCGCCGAGGGCAACATCCGGAAGTTTAGGGTCTTCAATGTAAGTGACCTCACGATCCCAGACATCAAGATAGACCACGGCACCGCCGGTGGCAGGCAGCGGCGGTGGTGCCGGGAAAAACGGTTGCGTATTGTAGCTGGCGTTGTCTTCCGCAAAGGCTTCGATTTGAATGCCATCCACATAGAGACGGCCCGGACCAATCGAAAGATTGCTGGGCGGACCTGCAATCCAACCGATCTGGAAAGCATTCGGGTTAACCGCATAGGGAACACCCAGAGGCCCTAGTGTGTCGAGCGTGGTCGTGCGCACACGACGGCGCAGGATGTCGATTTCTTCATTCCAATCCGCGTCCAGTTGAACACGGCCCTGCTGCATGAGAACACCTGAATACCGTTTCAGCGGATCGAAAGTGAACCTTGTATAATCGCCACTCATCGCTTCCTCCCAATGATCAAGACATTACGTCACGTAGATGAATCCATAGTCCAACCCGAACGGCAGATATTCTTTCAGTCGCAGGTGCAGATTGGCTTCGCGCTGCGGCTGTTTGAGATGACAATAGACACCCATTTCAGAGCCGTCGGCGGCCCCATTGAAAATTTCCTCAGGGCCGCGCAATGACAGTTGCAGATAAGCGGGCTGTCCGTAGATTTCGGCTGTGTATTCCGGTTTCAAACGCAAGTGAACGATGTCGCGGAGTTTCTGTTTCTGCGCTGGCGTCAAGGCAAGCGCCAAGCGCTGCTCTTCCGCTTCGATGGCCTTGCGGTCAGCCAGATCAGGCTGACAGCGATAGCGCCTTGGCGTGCGTGACAGCGGCGGGACGTAAGAAAACCGGACACAGCCCACCTGTGTGCGTTGAGTTTCAACATGACCGTCGAATATGATTTCCGTTGCAAAATCAATCTGTCGCACAAGCGCGCGGCCGCGAAGGGTGCAACGCTCGCAGCGCAAGGCGGGGCCTGGCATATTTGTTGCGCCCACGCCTGCAATGGCATCCGTGCCCGCTCCATCAATGATGCTGTCCAACGCAATGATCGCTTTGGCATGGGCAGGCAGGCGGATGGGCCCGCAGACTGAGAAAGCCAATTGCACTGACAGTTCGGTATTTGCAATGCCGCCCGTTGCAAGATTTGCAGCTGCAGAAATACCCGGCATTGCTGGCGGCAATGCGGCAGGCGGATCACGCTCTGCAATCGACACGCCGGGCACAAGCGTGGAATGCAAGATACGCAAGAAGCCAAGTGAGCCTTCGACTGCAATGCGGCCTTCAACCAGCACGCCGCTCAGTGTGAATGAAAATGAATCGTTGCTGCCCGTCACATGCAGGGGCCCTTGCAGGCGCAAGTGCGGACGGCGGTTGTCTGCTGCTTCAATGGCAAGAGTGTTACCGGTTGTTCCAGCAATGTTGATGGCAATGGGCTCATCATAAGTACGGTTGTCGAAGATGCGGATAATGGCATTGCGGCGGCCGCCCGCCGTCCATTCAGCAAAAGCAGCAGCCAGTGTCGCATGTGCGCCGGGGCCGACAGCGATGACCTGGACATCACTGGCGAAGCGGGGATTGATCAGCCACGAACGCCTGCGGTAAGGGCCGCCGCCGAGATCAGCCGGAAAACCATAGTGGTAGGTGACGTCCACCTGGCGTGCTGGAAGCAAGGCCGGACCAAGGCTCAAACGGCCGCGCTCGACATCAATGGCAATACGACCGGCTGCCGGTTGCGGCCATCCGGCAAGGTCGCGACAGACAACCTGTGCTGCTGGAATCTCAACGCCGTCCACGAAAACAGTGAGGCTCGATTCATTGGGGACAGAACCATAGAAATCGGCAATCCGCGTGAAGAAGCGCGCAGGCCGGATGGCTTGTGGCACGTGCAGTTCGGTCGCAAGACCCGTTTCGTCACCTTCGCGCCGGGCGCGGCTGAACAGGGGCGCAGACTGCCCAAGCGGGCTGAAGAAATAACGGAAATCACCTGCCGCACCGAGGCGGCGTGCCTGGGTCACATCAAGAGCAAGAGCCGCAAGCCGCCAGAGATGGAAGCCGATGTTGCGGATGTTGTACCAGCCCTCGTCCTGTGAATTTTTCCGCACATCCACTGTATGCGAGATTTCATCAAAGGCGCTGTTGAGACGCCCCATGCGTTCAACCGAACGCACATCCGGCGTGCGCAAGGCATGCATGCGCAGGTGATTTCGCACCCACTGGGTCCAGCCCAGCAATTCAAAATACTCAACCGCATGGGCAGACCAGCCCGTCACATCACGCGCCAGTTCTTCCAGCATCGGCAACGTGCCCTTGCGACGGCGAAAGTAAATCGTCTTTGCAACGTCGGCACGCGACCGAAGCGCAACCGTGGGCTTGAGCCCCTTACCTGGCAGCGACCGCTGGACGCGACCATGCAAGGCTGTGATGCGGCGGTCCTGTGCGCCCAGCAGATCTGGGAAGATCTCGACCGCCGTGTCTCCGTCCTTGACGCGGCTTTCATCAAACAGCGGGCTCGTGCCCACCAGATCTCCGATATAGGCAACAGCCCAAGGCTCACAGGTTTCGACAAAGGCGTTGTTCAAAAGCTGCGAAATGTCTTCCTCGATCAGGTCGGCCTGCAGGTCTGCAATGTCCAGCAAAGCCCGCAGAGCCTCACCGCTTTGCTGGTCGCGTTCGCGGATAAAGGCCGGAAGCAAATCATATAGACGGTTGCGTTCTGCATTTGAGAAAGCCATGTCAGAGCGCCTCCACCGCAGTGAGAACCAGATCAACAGCCGGGTTTTCAATGTAGGCCTGTTCCGCAGCCAAGACGGGCGGCGGAGCGCCGCTGAAGCCTGACCGGGCAAAGCGATCGATCTGCGCGAGCGGTGGTGTGGGACGGGCAGCAAAGATGCGGATATGCGGTTGCAGCGGTGCTGCAGTGACGGCCCGCGTGTCGCGTTCGAAGGCTGTCAAGTCAGCATATTGTTTCAATTGGAAAATATCGAGATCAGCGGCAATCACACCGGTTGCGGACTGAAGTGTGGCGTAGATATCGCTTGCGAAGGCTGCTTCAGCAAGCGGCATCTTGTCGAATGCAAAAACCGCAAGCAGTTTTGCGCGCGCATCCGCCAGCATAGTGTCTGCATCAACGCCTGGGTTTCGCAGCAGCTTGGCGGATAAAACAATCGGAATTCTCACAACATTGGACAGAAAAAGCAACCGGTTGGGATCACGTGCCGCGTCAATCGACGCACGCAAGAGGGCAAGGGATGCATCAGACAGTCTGTCGCCACGCGGGCCTGCAACGGTGACGTGGACTGCTCGGTCTCCTTCACTCCAAACCCAAGTGACGCGTGCGCGGGCCGCAAGGCCAGATGCGGTTGCAATGGTCTCAAAATCAGCCAGCGAGACTGCCCGCCCGAATGTGCGCACGGAATTTGGCGCGGCTACACGAGCATTGTCTCTGGTTTCTGCATCGGCTGCACCGTCCGCAGGCAAAGGATTGGACACGGAACGCAAACCCGGTGGACGTTCCAAAGGAATTGAGAGTTGGGCCGGCTTCATCAGTCCTTGCAGGCCCAGGCCAGTGCGATAGGTCGCCGTCACATTCATGGCACCAGACGGCAGGCGCGCGCCGGTTGTGCCGTCACCAAAGACAATTTGTGTTTCGCCATTGTCATTTTGGCGTGCGGTAAACAGTTTTTCGTTGCTGCGTCGACCAAAGAAACTTAGCGTTTCAGACCAGATTTCGCCATTGACGCGGATGTCAAGCGCGGCCTTGCCTTCAAGGGAACCTGATGTTTGCAGGTAGGTCAGATTAGGCCGCGAAAGTCTGAAACTCTGAAACGCCTTGGCACCCTCACCATGCCCCAAGGCCTCCAGCTGTTGGGTTTCGCCATGGCTTGACGCCGCGACATTTCCCAGCAAAGTAACATCCTGCAATGGCTGCACGGGAGCAGGCGAAAAATCAACCAACAGGTGATCAGCAATTTCACCCGGAATGGCGGGTACCGGCCAGGTTGCAATCACCTTTGCTTCATCCACACGGCCTGCAGAGCGCAGCAAGATGCGACGGCCCTTGGCAAGCGCGCCAACCGCGCTTGCGCCTTTTTTCAATCGAAGGGCAACCCGCCCCTGTGAAATCTTCGCGGGATAATCATAGCTGCGCAGTACGATGGGTTCTGCATCAACACGGTAGATATGTGTATGTCGGCGATCACCGACAGGACCAATGCCTTCACCTTGCGTAACCCAAGGCGACCAGAAGCTGCCCCCGAAACTGCGCGACGCCAGTGAGCCATCGCTGGCCCGCGCGTAGATGTGCATGCCCTGCACATCGCGCACGGCGACGGGCGGTGATTTCACTTTGCCGTCGAGCACCAGCCAGTCGCTCCATGTCTCGCCGTTTCGCGACAGGGTGTGGACGGTGCCGTTCTTGGCAAGCGCAAAGACATCGATACGATCCGGCGCACCGCCTGCAACAAGTGAGACCTCACCAACAAATTCTCCGCCCAGATTGCGCCAATTGCTCCAGGAACCCGCCACAAGGCGCCGGTGCATCAGCCCGCCGTTGTCATCAAGCGCAACGACGTCAATCTGATCGACAGCGGCTGAAATGGCTGATGGTGCTGTGGCCAGAACGCCACCCAGCGTTTGCCACGGCGACCAGGTGCTGCCGTCCCAGGCGCGATACCACAGTGCACGGTCCAGCCCCCTGACAAAGACAGTAAAATATCCTGGCTTTTGCGACACAGGCGCTGGGGTTGAAGTGATGCAGCCTTCCAGACTCTGCCACGACGCAGCTGCCGCTGCCGTGACATCCATGACCCACAGTGCGAAATCCAGTCCGCGGCCAAACACTAGCACCCGGCCACCCGCTTCGACAGCCGCGCGGGGTTGTGTGGTGAGAATGCCGTCGCGGTTGGTCCAACCGGCAAAGACGCCAGCAGGCATCCTGGCCTGTTGCAAGCGGCCAACGGCGTCACGCACAAAGACATCGCGGCGAGCGCCGTTCGCCGTTGCGGTGAGCGGACTTGAAACGCCATCAAGTGCCAGAAAATTCCACTTGCGCGCAGGAACACCGGGGGGATCAAGTTGCAGCACACTGCCGGCCTCGGAGCGCGCAAAAACGCTGCGCAACGTTCCAGGCGTTGCTGCCACAGCCGGCTGTTCCAAGATGGTTTGGCGCAACGACATAAAGGTGACCGTGTCGCGCAAACTGTCCACCGCTATGCCACTTGTGTCGAAGATATCAGCCGGGCGATCTTCGATTTTGGTAACGACAGCCGAGCGCAACATTGGCTGTCCGCTTGCCGTGGCCCGAATGATGAGATGCTGTCCAACGGACAGATCTGTCAGCCTGGAATCGAGTGGGTACGCAAAATCTGCTGGATCAAGCTCCAGCTTCAACCTGCGCGCTTCCCAGCGCGGCCAAACCGGTGGCGACGCCGTTACATCTGCGGTCACATAAACATTGACTGTCTCTGGCGCATTGTCACCAAAGAAGCGCAGTTGCCCTTGTAGCTTCAGAGCGCGTGCCGTGCTTTCCGACCAGCCAGTGGTTTGAATGGCGGGTTCAAAGGACAGCACCTCGCCATCACTGCGGTTGTGCAAGTTGGCAACGGATTTTTCCTCAATCCTGCCGAGGCCGAAGACCACGAACTTGTCAGCAATCGCAAGCTTGAGTGGCCGCGACAAAACAGGGCCACCCGTTGAGCCCTGCGCCCACAGATTGACAAAAACCGGTGCTGCAAAGGCTGGCGCTTCATTCAGGTCCGCATGCGCCGTGATCTCTTCCAATGTTTCGAAAATCTGGGGCTTCTCATCCTGGCCGGGAATGCTCATCACCTTCAGGCCTCTGCGGATGCGCAGCTCCGCGCCATCATCAAGGTTGAAGCTCAGCGGTGTTTGCGCGGCGAGCCCCGCGCGCAGGCGGTAGCCCAGGAGGCCGGTGAGACGCAGCAGGGAATCGCGTTCGCGCGCGGTGCGCAGGAACAGCTCATTGGCGATGCGTTCACTGTAAAACGTCAGCACATCACCGGTCGCTGCAAAGAGTTCCAGCAAGGTGATGGCATAATCGCTGCTCTCACGGCTGGTGAAGCCGGCAAGTGCGGCCTCGCCTGCAATCATTTCAAGCATGGCCTCGCGGAAGCTCGCATAGGTGCCGGTTCGGTAGGCAATTTCAGAAAGGCCGGGGCGGTTAAAGATGACCAGCGGTGTTGCGTCTTCAGTGGGTTCGCAGCAGGCACAGAACGGGTCAGAGGCCATCACAAACCTCCCGCCGCGCTGAGCCGCAGTACACCATTCTCGGGAAAATTGCGGTCATTGTCGAGGCGCGGAATCTCGAAGGGCGACATGGTGATGGCACCGCGCTCGCGTTCGCCGCGCGGCGGATCCCAGTAGCGCTTGAAGCGGGTGATCTCTGCTGAATTCACACCCTCCACATCCGTGATGACGGCGTAGAGCTGGGAGAGATAAACGGCCGTGCCGAAACCAAAACGACGTTGGAAAAAGAATCCGGTTATTCCATCTGTAAAACTTCGATTGGACAGTGCCCGTTGCACGTCGGCCAGCACATCGCCGCGGAAGTGACCATCGCCTACGCAAATTCTGACATCAATCTCCAGCGGCACATAAATCGCAGCCTGAATATTGAGATCATAGCCCGCCAGCTTAAATCGGCTGAGATGTGCCTTGATCAGTGCAGCAAACGCAGGCTGCAACGCCGTGCCACCACCGGGAAGGCGGCGCAGATTTGCGGCGTCGACAGGATGGATCGCCACAAACACCGTGTGCCAGCTGCCGGTCCAGCGAAAACTCGCCTTGGCGGCAGCGACGTCAACATGACGCAATGCCATATCTTCCCAGTCACGCTCTGTAACGGCGCGGAATTGGACAGCACGAAAGGCCTCTGGCGCAATCTGGCGCACATGTTCGATGGTTTCAGGTTCGGTTCCGCCCAAGGCGGGCAGCGGCTGCCAAATTTTAGTGACGGCGGGAATGACAACGGCTGTGGGTTGCACAAGATGCATCAGCTTGCCCCACCCCAGATTGCCGATTGTGCCATTGCCAATACGATAGCGCGCTACAACGCGTGCGGCATCAAACGGTCTTCGGCCATACTGGTCATCGCCAAAGCGCAGCGATGTCACGCCGTCATTGTCCGTCTCGGCCACAAAATGCTGGTCAAAGGGCAGGCTGGCGAGCAAGTCCGGCACAGGCGTCCAGACTTCGGCAGGCTCGCCCGGGAATTCAATGCTGAGTTCGATGGCGGGTTCCGGATCGCGGGTGAGGCCGGCATCGGGCAGGACAAGGTCCGGAATGGGCCAGCGGCCGGAGCCCATGTTTGGCAGGCGCAAGGTGCCGACGCCGGTATCGCGCGCAATGCTGCGCCCATGATCGACGGGTGCAATATTTCCACGCGCCACGGTGATGGGCTCGATCACCAGATGATCAACAGTCTCCCTGGAGATGCACGGCACAAATGTGAGCGCTTCCCCTTTTGCAAACACGACACGCAACAAGGGCAGCGGCGGATCGGCTGGATTGAGGCGCGGCGTGAGGGTCGCGCCTGCCAGTGTTGATGTGAAGGCCGCATCCACGGTGTTCTCAACGCTGCCGATCCTCAAAACCTGCCGATGACGTGGATCGGCATCTGCGGCCTGGCCGGTTGTCGCACTTAAGACTTCTTCCAGCAGCAGATATTCTCCTGCTTTCAAGTCCGGGCGCTGCGCTATATCTGCGACATTCGCATAGAGAAAAAGTTCGCGCGCATCTTTCGACAGGCAACACAATCGGTCGCCCCAGGTGTGGATGCGCAATTCATTATGGAGAGCGCGCACACGGGTGTCTGTCTTCAGTTCAAAGACAATCGCATTGAAAAGTGCGGGATCGCTGTCGAAATCTGCGGTGTCAGGAATGATCACACCGGGCGGTGCCATGTCGCCCCGCAGTGGAATACTGACCAGGCTGGTGATTTTGGTCTTTGCTGGCACAGTTCCATTCGCCCCGGCACTTCCTTGCAGATGCACAAAGCTTTCCGCGTTGCGGCCCTGCCCCATGTCATAGTCGATGAGCTGGGCATGCCGGGCCGCCGAGATGCGATGCAGGCAGGTTTCAAGATAACCTTCGGTTCCGGGGCCCGCATCCTGATAGTAGCTCAGATAATCCCCCGCATAGGCGAAGAGTTCCACAATCGTCATGCCAATGTCGGCTGGCATGCGCTCTTGCCAATTCGGGTTGCGCGCCGAGATCAGGTCAACCATCAGCCTGCGGAAACTCTGGTAATCCTTGGCGAGGTAATCAAGGGCTGGTTCGTCGCGCAACGGCGTTGCGCAATCCGGCACAGGCTTGCAGTCAAATTCGCTGGGGCATGCGGCCTTGAAACTGAAGGCTGCCTGATTGCGTTCATCATCGAGTGAAGCGTGTCTGATCTCAAGCACATAAGTGGAGAAATCACCCTCTCTGTCCACCAGCACCCGCCGCATCAATGGATCGCCAACCACTGTCTCGATGGCGACGACCTTGAGATCGACAATGCGAATGCCGCCACTGATGCCGCAATTGGAGATCGTGATCGCCGGGCCGGCTTTAAGGAAGGTTACGTCCAGAATGAAGCGATTGCCGGGCTCGCGGCGAAACTCGACAAAATCGATGCCGTTCAGCGGATGCGCAGCCGCGCGCAACACGCTGGAGCGGCGCTCGTCCACGCATTGCAATGTGCCATCTGCAGATTGAACTGTCATTCTACGCCTCAGGCAGGAACGGGATGTCTGAATACCTCTTCACGCCGCTCTCCTGTGTCTCGCCGCACATAGGAGATCAGAATTTCAAGTGTTGCTTCGTTGGCTGTTGTCTCAACTTTTTCCAGTGCGATCACCGGGTCAAGCCATCTGATCAGCGACCCATGGATCAACTGTTCTGTCGCCGCCGCTAAGGCGTCTGACAACGGTGCAAAGACCAGTTGCTTGACCCCGCAGCCAAATTCCGGCCTGTTCACGCGCTCGCCGGGTGACGTAAACAGCACAAGATAAATCATGTCGCGGATATGATCATCAGAATCCGTCGTGGTGCTGTGGCCACTCACGTCAGAAGTGAGCGGAAAATCGAGATATGGTTTGTCTATGGCCATTATGACCAGTCCACGTTGACGACAGTGACTGGCTTGATCTTGTTATGCTCACAGAAAACCTGGATGTTGGCTTTGTTGTCTTGAATGTGTTTGACCACGCCGCGCGCAATGGCCACCAGGAATCGTCTGCGGTCGCGCACGCTCTGGTCGGATGCGTCGGTGTTGAGGGGTGGCGAACCAGCCGCCTGCATCAGGACGTCGAGCTCGTGTTCGATGTCCTCGGCCATTGAGCCGGAGAAAGAGTTGAGCGATCCAGGTTTCAATGCCACGACATCCTCCTTACTCCAGCAATACTTTAACGGACAACAGACTCGGGCTTGGCGGCGGCATGGGAACAATGGGTGGTGCCGGTGTGACCGGCAAAATTCCCAGCGCCAATTCACCGACGTGCAAATGTGTGTTAAAGGCCAAGACCAGCTGCGTGAGATAGGCGAAGAGTTGATCGCCCAACACATGCGGATGGGCTGCGGCCAGGCTGCCATGCCTGACCAGCGGTGCACTGGAGACAACCTGTGCTGCTCCTTTGATGGTGACGGTGCCGGTGGCAACACTGACTTCGACGGAATTGAGTGTCGCGCCATCGGTCAATGAAATGGTCTGCGCAACATCATCCATGACAACGGTTAGTCCAGTTTCGGTGCGCCAGATGCGTGTCGTCGGCTGGCTGGGTGAACCCGGTGGCTTCATGGGCAGTTCGGCACTGCCCCAGTAACAACCGGCCCAGATCGGCAAGGAGACGTCACCACCTTCAAACTCGATCCAGACACCTGCACCCACAGGCGGCACCGAAAAGAAGCCGGATGTTGGTCCAGCATAGGGCACACAGGGTTTCGCCCATCCGGTTGGTATTTCGCCCAACACCCTGGGAACGAAAGCCTGCAAGCGCCCCAGACTGTCGGGGTCAAGATTGTTGAAGACGGTGCCCTGGTACTTTCCAAAGACCCGGTTGTCATCTCCCTGTTCGTTGAATTCAGCTTCGCTCAGCATATTTTTTCCTCAGGCAGCCGGCGCCAATGGATCAATGAACACCTCGGCTCCCGTCATGCCCACGGCGTTGCGCCAAGCCGTGAAGCTCTGTCGATAGGCATCACGCGCGATGTGATGCGTGACGGAGTCGACATAATAGGGTCCGTTGTTCAAATTGCCTGCGCCGCGTACCATGACTGGTAGGCCAACGCGCAAAGAGCGCCCAAATTTCACGCCATCAACTTCACCGCGCGCCCTGATGGCCCGGCTTGTTGCGGAGGCACGCGCCATCGCCCGCGATTGCGCTTCCGTCGGATTGGCGATGCCGCGTTCAAGCTGGCGCCGCAATGGCGGTGGCAGGATGCGCAACAATGTCGGTTCGCGTCCCATCGGCAAGTCGGTCGAGACATTCCCAGCAATGGGCACAACGGCGCGTGTCCGCTGATCCATGCTTGCACCAACGAAGCCCGCAGGCCTGAGCGCATCATTGGACACATGAAAGCCCGCGAGATTTGTCTGCCTGCCAAAGTCAACGGACAAAACACCCTGACTGGGCAGATGGGTGAAAGGACGATGCAGATGACCGACGTCTTTGCCTATCACGGGATCGGGCTGAATGTAAAGTTCAAGGTTGTTGGCGTGTGCCAAGCGTCGCAGAAACCGCGCGTCATAGTCGCGCTGGTTGGTTGTTGTATCCATGATTGTCCGCGTTGGCGGTATGGGGTCAACCAGTGGCAGCATTGCATATTTGGTTGCAAACACAGTTGAAGCGATGGCACCATCAGACATGTTGGGCCACGGAAAAGGCTGCTGGTTGTTGCTCATCAGGGTGCCCAGCGCATCCATGCCCACCACTTCCAAACGCGATGTGCCCGGAGAGTCCCCCACCTCCAATCGGGTGTCGCTGATATAGCCGTTGATGATGGCTTGCGGAATGGGCAAACCTGCCGCGACACTGATGCGAACCGGAAACATCGGCCTGAAGATGTCGAAGGCCAGGGCATCAAAGTCACCCAGGAACGTGCGGGACAGATCAAAGTGCATCCGGAAGATGGACGCCTGTCCGATAGCAGTCTCGATTTCAATCTCGCGCAAGGCATGAAAGAATGGAACCGGCATGGGTGCCAGCGCAATCTGGACCGTGAACCATGACGGCAACAAGCCCATTCAACCACCGCCTTCCGGTGCGGGAATAAAGATGGGACGCCCGGGTATCGCAGTGAGATCCACGGGCCTTTGCACCTGATTGAGATCGCAGAGCCGCCAAAACTGTTCTGGGTCACCCAGTGCGCGAAAGGCAACAAGATCAGGCCTGTCGCCCAGCTCAATCTTGGCACCAAGGCGCACCAGCAGATTGCTTTTGGGAATGAAGCGCATGTGCTTGTAGGCAATGCGGCGGCCGTTGCGCGTGACCAGGCTTGCATCGGATATGTTTTCGTAGCGGCTGCCTCTGAAAAACATCTGCGCTCCTACACTCTGCCCAGTCCGGCAATGCCACTGCTGTCCACATTGGAACGCATCGTCGACAACACTTCCTTCTGCGTAAAGGCCGCGAGATAGACCCAATATCCGGGATTGGTCACATCTAGGTCGCGATAAGTGAGAACACGCAACGACACGTCCGCCTTGGCGCGTATGGGATTGAGATTCTGGTCGAATGCTTCTTCCTTGATCGTGAGGCTTTGCACCTGAACGGGCACAACCCGGCGTGGCCCCCAGACCAGAAGCGTGAGCGGTGCGTTTTCATTGTTGATGAAAGCTGTGCCAGCCAAAGCCAGGGATTCATTGACAGCAACAATAGGGTAGGACGGATAGATCAGCCGCTCAAGTGCGGCGATGACAGGATGCAGACCGTTCTCGACGGTGGTGGCGTTTTCGCCGGGCTTTTCGAGTTGGTCGGTGGCGTCAATTTCAACCGAAAGCGTGAGCGTTTCCTGCGGTGGGCCATTTAACCGGTTGGCTTCTCCGCGCCCAGTGCCGGCATTTGCGGATTGCGTTTGCAGCGAACGTGAAACTTCGTCTGGATTATATTGAAAGGCGATAACCGTCGGAAACAGGTCAGGCAAACGATAGGCGACAAGGCCACCCTTGAGCACACGGGGACTGTAAGGAAACTGCGATGCCATCAACTGACCTCATCGTTCGCGCCCCGTTTTGTAGCTTGAATTGCTAACATAGAATACTGGCCATGGCTACTTTCAAATGCAGGTTATGGCGTCGCCTCTAAACTCGGTTCAAAACGGAAACTCGACTGACCCAACAATTGCCGTCAGCGCGCGCGCTTCGCCGTTGATGGGTTGCACATGACGAAGCGCGGCTGAGATTGAGAACGAAGTGACATGCGCATCGCCTGACTTGACCAGAAACTCCGCACGGGGTCCCACCTGCAAAATCCATGCGGGAGCGATGGCAGACTTGGGGTCTTCATTTGCAACCTGTCGCAGGGCAAACTGGCCTGCACCGAAGCCCGTTTCAAAGCGCAGTGAAAGGCCGCCGAAACGCGAACCGCCCCAACCGCCCAACCGCGCTTGGGCACCCGCCATGACACTGCCAAACTCGGCTGGGAAGCGTGGGATTGTGTTTTGTTTGTCCACACTTGGGACAACGCCCAACAAGCCACCAACGAGATTAAGATCTGCGCCGAGCGTGAATTTCAATCGTCCGGAGGCGAGATCGCCGAGGAACCTGCGATAGGAAAGAACCAAAGACGGCGCCTCGCCACCAAGATCAACCCCCAATCCAAACGAGATGGCATTGCGTCCAGGGCCGATGCAATAGGTCCTGATCTTGGCAGCGTGCCAATGTGTTGCGCCACCAGGAATACCACAATTGTGGCCTGCTTCGTGTAAGAGGGATCCTGCAAGACCCTCAATGCCCTGATCCAGGCCGGTCTTTGTGTATGCAATGTCTGATCCATTGACATCACCTCGCGCATTCGCGTCTGGGTCTGGCGAAGTCAGACGCCATATCCTTGCCTTGCGCCAGACGCTGGCGAGTGTACTGCGGCTGCCGCCTGGACAGAGTTGCGCAAATTGATCGTGGCATTCTGCGAATGACTCAGGTTTGGAAACAAGATCGTCAATCAAGGCCATCGCCTGATCAACGTCAGCGCGCTCGTCTTCGGGAACAGGTGCGATCGGAGTCTTGCCCCAGTTAGGCGGCGGTGCTGCACCATAAGACGCGCGGCGAATGATGGCAGGCGCAGCGCCTTGCTGTTGGGCCACATGGGCGAGTTCATGCGCGAGAAGCTGACGGCCCGCCTTGCTGTCCGGACGGTATGCACCGCTTGCAAAAGCAATGTCGTTGCCCAGCGTGAAGGCATGGGCGTTGATATCGGCAGCAGCAGCCGCCGCACTGCCGCCAAGATGAAGCCTGACATTCGAAAAATCCCGTCCGAAGCGCGGTTCAAAATAGGCGCGCTGTTGCGGTGAAAGCCCCGCCCCGCCATGTGCCACCGATGCAGCTGCGGCACTTGCGCCATGCTTTGGTAAAGTGCTTGCACCTGTTGGCTTGCGCTGCAGCGTTTTGTCTTCCTCTTCGCACTGTGCGCATTTGCGTTGAGGAACGTCTGCGACCGTATTTGTAATCGCCCCAACGGACCGCCCAGCTAAAACTGCGTCTGCAACCCTGTCTGCTTCGCGTTCAAGCGGATCGTCAATAGGACCGACCCGCAATGTCGGTTGCGCAGCAGGTTTGATACGACCTGTTGATGACGATTCCTTTGCAGATACTGAAGTTGACAATATTGCCACAGGCCTTGCTCCACTGACACTCGTCGCTATAGTTTGATCGTCTTTATCCAGGCACCTTCAGTCTGCACAAATATATAGCCCATCGATTCCATCCACTGCCGCCAACCCGGATTGACGATAACACCAACGTTGATGCTCACAGATTTCAGGCCACGTGAACGCGCAACGTTTACAGCTGCGTCCTCGAAGGCTTCCGCAGCGACCTTACCGCCCGCTCCATCGATCGCAACGCGCCTGATTTCAAAGCGTTTGACGGCAAGGCTGGTGCCCTGTCTGGTGGCAGCCATTTCAGTGAATCTTATACCGCCCGCGGTGACAGTCTTGGTGCCGCCCTGCGTGACCAACGTTTCCATTTCACGCGCCAGCTGGCGCGCTGTCGGGCTGAGTATGGCACGTGACAAGGGTGCCGCTGTTGCGGCTATGCCTGGTGCCTTGGCCCAGCCCCCTGCCCCCACATAACCCGCCATCGCCGTTGTTCCGCCAATGCCGATTTGAACGGCCGTATCAACATTCTCCAGAAATTGCCGTTCAGAATCTTCGATGATGCTACAAATGTTGGGCGCTGTTCGCCGGTTGACGCGCGAAGGTATAATATGCGCTGTGTTCGCGATGTCGCCAGGCACCACATAATTATCGACCTGGTGCACATAGGTCTTCAACAACTCTGCATAGGGCATGGTTCGCGGGGCCGTGGCCATTTCTGAATCGATCATGTAACCCATCACTATTTTGACTGGGTCTTCATAGAGCCTGAACTCTTCCAGAGGTGTCTTGCAATCAACTTCAACCACGGGCGGTTTCATCCACCTGGGGACCAGGCCCAGGTCATAGGACGAGCCATCCTTGTAGTGGATGCGGGCGAGTTCTGCAGTCCAGTAATTTACTTCCTTGATATCGTTGTCAAAATATTCAGGCATCTTGCGTTTGCTGTCGAACTTTGCCCAGAAGTCCCCCGGGGTGCCTGCTGGCGCGGCGGCCGCTTTGCTGAAGTCGACACCCGGCATTTCAATTTCTTCCTGCATCGCTGCACGCAACACCGGCTTGATGATTTGGGCATAGACCGTGTGTGCGTCGCCTTCAAAATAATCAAGTTTGGCGTTGATTTCGGCCCTTTCCTGCGCCGACAGCGCTCCAGCTTTCGTGATGCGAGCCGCATCCGCCTGCGCAAGTTCGCGCGCATACCGCCGCCATGTGCGCTTTTGAGGATCGGCAAAGGCCCATTGCGCGGGCATTTCGATTTCTGCATCTCCCTTGGGCTGGCGCCGCACTTGCGCTGTTGTTTGCTTTTGCTGCACGACATGCGCAAGCTCGTGGGCGAGCAGGTGTTCGCCAGCTGTGGTTTGCGGCTGATACTCCCGCTCTCCGAATGCAATATCGTGACCCAGGGTATAGGCCCGCGCATGAATGGAATCCGCCGCGCGTGATGCGTCAGGCCCCGTGTGCAGACGAACCTGCGCCAATCCCGCTCCCAGGCGAGGTTCGAAATATGCACGTTGCTGAAGTGTGAGCGGCATGCCAGCGTCTGCCGGAGCCAAGGTGGCTGCACCTGCGGCAATGGATGTCGCGGATTTTTCCTTGCGGCGCAGAACTCTTTCTTCTTCTGCTGCGCATTGCGTGCATTTGCGTTGCGCTGTTGCCGAGGGCGCTCCGGAAATGATGCCAACGGGTTTACCTGCAACAACCGCATCTGCAACGCGATCAGCCTCACGCTCCAGCGGATCGTCAACTGGTCCGATGCTCGTTTTCATTTGCAAGGGCGGACGCGTCGTCGCAGCTGCAGAAGACACTGCCACTTGTTGCACGGACGCTCTCATCTCCTGGCTCCATCACCATGCCGCGCGATGGCGCGGCGGATGGCACGGTTGATGTCAGCCTGGGTGGCACCTGAAGGCAATTGCAGTCGCAAGCTTTCAAAGTGCAGTGCATGTTCAACACCTGACACAGCAGAAGAAACACCGCTGACAATCTGCTGGCCAAGTGCCGTTGCTTCGCGATGTGACCCTTGCCCTGTGACCTTGACGTGAGGTGCATCCGCCATTGCTAGGGTCCTCCGAGCCAATTGAGACGGAGTTCCCGGTCGAGCTTGCGGAACTCGGCGCGCGCGGCCCGGGCAATATGCCCCATGTGCAAAGGCATCTCTTCCGATGCCGCCATGAACGCGGCATTGATGGCGATCACAGCAATATTGCCACCCGGCACTTCCAATCGTGCCAAGGCCTCATAATCCAGATTTGTGCGCGGCATTGCCGATGGAAAGGCTTTTTGCCAGATGAGTGCACGGGCTGCCACATCAGGGTATGGCACATCAATGACAAAGCGCAAGCGCCGCAGAAAGGCTGGATCGAGATGGCTTTTCATGTTGGAGGCGAGCACCGCAAGCCCGGAATAAGCCTCCATGCGCTGCAACAGATAGCTCACTTCGATGTTGGCATAGCGATCATGACTGTCATTGACTTCGCTGCGTTTGCCAAACAGGGCATCTGCCTCATCAAACAACAATACGGCCCCGCTCAATTCTGCGGCATCGAACACAGCTTTGAGATTCTTTTCGGTTTCGCCGATATATTTTGAAACCACCCGCGCAAGATCAATGCGGTAAAGATCAAGCTTGAGATCATGCGCGATGACCTCTGCGGCCATGGTCTTGCCAACGCCGCTGGGGCCAGCAAGCAAAATGGATATGCCGCGACCGCGCGGATATTTCTGGGCAAAGCCGTGATCGCCATAGACAAGCCTGCGATGGCGAACCTGGGCGGCGGCGGCCTTGAGGTCGTGCAACACTTCTGGTGGCAAAACGATGTCGTCCCAGCTCTGCACCGGCACAATGCGGTCTGCGAGCTCTTCCAACGCACGGCCTGCCCTGTCGCGGCAGGCCTGCCACAGGTCTCCGCCCTGTTTCGCCACTGCCGCAATCACACGCGGCCCGAATCTGAACTGATCTGAAAGGCGGGCGATCAAACCATGTGTTTCCGCCGTATGTGGACCCAGGGTTTCGTGCCACAGTTCCATGCGATCGCTGGCCTCAAGCGCTTCAAGGCGCAGCACAGGCATGTCAACGGCCATGTCATGCCGCACCTCAGCAATGGCGATAATGACCGTTGCGACGTCGCGCAATGGTCCTTCCAGGAGACGCCGACCCTCGGCTTGATCAACATCCACCAACAGCGCGGCCTGGGTCATGATGGCTTCACGCGCCAGAATGTGGATCAGATCAGGTGCGGCTTCAAGAGCGCGCGCGTTGACTTCAACAAGCCCGAGGTTAATAGTGTTGGCAAGCAACAGCGCTGTAACACGGCGGCCGCTGTGACGGGGACCGATGAGCATGGCCCGCTGGCGCACGCCCTGGTTCAATGATTGCAGCAGCGGGACAAGAGCATCCCGGTTGCGGCGTGGAACTGGAGCGGCTTCGACAGGCAAGACAATGGCTTGAAGCCGTCGATCCGGCACAGCTTCACCCATCACATACTGGCCCACGCGTTCGTCGATATAAAGTGGTGTGGTCGCGGAAACCGGTCTTTCGGCCGTTTCGATGAATTGGAAGCGCCGCAGGGGCGCATATGGGGCAAGTCTTTCCCAAAACCGCGCCAAGGCCTCGTCGTTGTTCGCAATGCCAAGCAAGCTGTGTGCTAACTGCACCGTGAGCTGTTTGGGTTTTCCACTGCGCTGCGAAGACAGCGCTAGCAGCAGCATATCCTCGTCAAAAGGTGCGAGGTGAAACAGTTGGGATAACCGATCAATGGCCGCGGCATGACCTTGATCCTGCATGCGTTGTCTAGACGTGGCATAGGCAGCTGCCGCAGACGCAACATCATCCCCACCTTGTTCGCTTTGCAGGGCTGCGGCCCAACGCAAGCCGAAAGACATGACCCTGGCATTGTCATCACGCCATGACTGTTCCACCACACTCGCACCGGCCCACTCTCGTTTTTTGGCGCTGGTCATGAGATTATGGTCCCAACGTGAGACTGACGCCAACATCAAGGCTGCGTGTGCCATCCACTTCGACCGCTATGGGATAGGGCGAGACCGCAGGTTGCAAAATGCCCACAATCGACAACAGTGGGACTTCAACGCGCGTTTGCGTTGGCGCAGCCCAAGGGTCACCCGGCTTTTTGTTTCGCACGCGGATGGCAATGTCACCGATGAAGATGTCCACGTTGCGCGTGCCACCCGGCCACAGCCGCTCGCCATTGACGGCAAGAATCGTTGTTGCGTCAACTGCGGCTGCACTGACACTGGCTGGTGATGAGCTGGTGACGCGCGGACACAATTGCAGGAACATCACGTTTGAACCATAGCGACGCGACCCCGTTGTGGAACGCCCTGGTCCGATGCCGCCTTCAACGGCTTCGATTGGATACTCTGCGATCAGCTGTACAGGCAGTGCGCCGGGCTGCAACTGCTGAGTGACTGGAATGGGACGTGACGCTACATGATCAAGGTCGATGGGATAGGTTGTGTCCGGCACAGTGATGCGAAGCTTTCCATCCGCTTGCGGTGAAAGGCGAATGGGATCGAGGTCTCCAAGTTTTACATAGAGCCTGTCCGCGCGCGCACCTTGCATGTCGATCGTGATATCATCGCCCAGGCGGATTCTGCGCTCGCCATAAGGTTCACCGGGCAGCAGGGGTGTCAAAAAGGCGTCGATGATTTCAGGTCGCCGCAACTGCGCCGTGATGATGCGGCGGGTTTCCACCGGCGACGGACGTGGACGCACCAATGGCGTTTCAATCTGGATGACGGTGACTTCATAAATGGCGGAACGGCGGAAATTGGTGCCGGACACCGCAGACCAGACCTTGGTAATGTCATCGAGGGTGGCGGGATGCAGCACGATCCTGAGACGTTCAAATTCCATCCACAGATCTTCATCGCATATCGGCTTGCCAATGGCGCCCGCAGCCGTTTTCGTGATCTTGAGCTCGTCAATGCGGTTGCCAAAATCATGCATCACGCGCATGGCATCGCCTAGAATGGTCTGCGCGTTGATATCGGACTCTTCCTGGTTTTCGATGGCGCTGTACGTTGTCATGAGATAACGCAGATCGAGCGACAGCGGCGGATGACCATAAGCCGCCGGGTGGCCACGCCCTGGCATGTCCTGGTTTTTGAGTGCTGCGTTCTCGATCACCTGCATGAGATAGAGGTTGACGCGCGGGCCCGAGATGTTGATCAGTTCGACATCGGGTGGTGCGAGCGTGACGAGCGCATTGGTCACCATGCGGTCACGGAGCAGCGTGCGTAACGTGCGGCTGACAGCGGCGACTGCCGTGTGCGAAGCCATGTTTCAGTGTCCTATCCCGGCTCGCCACGCCGGGCGCGCGTGTAGCCATCAAAGCCCCGCTTGCGCGGGGCCTGTACAGGAGGTGGGGCGAGCGTTTCACGTGGCAGGAAATGCACTTCAATTTTGCCAATTGATATGGATGGTGCCTGAGGTTGCTCCCACTGCCTGGCTGCGTTGGCAACGGGAGTGGACTGTCTCATCTGTGCGTCGCCACGTGTCTCAAGCACTCTGGTCACGATTTCCGCTGGCCGTTTCTCTGCGATTTCAGTGTGCGGCTGTCTGGAGAAATCTGGCAGTATTGATGGCAACCGTTCATCATGCGCCTTGCTTGGCGAGGCTGATGGCGCGCGCTCGTTCTGAACTTCGGCGATAACTTCTGGCATCGCATTGTTGGCAAGCAGGATTGTTTGTGCCGCGCGCGTGGATTGCGTTGTATGTTGATCAACACCTGTGGGGTTCGTGTGTTGTTTAATCCGTGGCGATGGTTTGATCCCCTGCTCTGCCCCGTCCTGCAGGCGGGCTTGCGGTTCAGGGGGTGCTGTTCCCGCTGCGCCATCGTTTCGAACGGGCACTGTTGCGTATTGCGGCTTCATTGGATTGCCAGATTGTGAGTCAATACTGCGCGGAGCGCCAAAATCACTGACGTCGTGTGCGCGTTGCTCAAAGATTGTTTCGATACCCAGCTGACCTTCAAAGCGGCTGACAGAACGCGGCGTCAGCACGGAAAAACCGTATCCGGATGCCTGCCCTGTCGAACGGGCCATCAGCCTGTTGGCAAATCCGTTCAAGACAGACCTCCGGATGTTTCAGCAATGGCAAGGTAGTGCCTGCGGCGCTGCAGGGGAAGTGCTAGAATTTCGGCTTCACTCCAGTGATAGGAGCGCGCCATGCGATAGACGTCTTGATAGAGATGCTGCTTGCTGCCAAAGGCCGATTTCAAGATCGTGAAACCATCAATCAAGGCGTGGGTTTCTGCACCGCAGGAAGGACAGGTGATAGAAGCACGGCACTCGGCAGCAGGATCGATCTCTGCGAGGATGGTTTCCAGCGCCATTTCACATTCGACAGGCAACATGTGGGGTGCGAGTTTGCGCCCATCGGGACTTTTGAGCTCCACGACGCCTGCCAGCAATAGGCTGCGCCGCGCGCCCTGGCCCTGATGCGATGCGTTTTCGATATCTTCACCCGTCAGAGGCTTGCAGAGAACGGACCATGCTCCCGCTTCCGAGGCAAGTGCGAAGGTATTTCCCGGCACGTTCGGCTGCAAGGCAATGAGCTGGTCAAGCGGGACAGCCACCTCAACAACAGTGTTGCAAGCCTGGCAGGTCGTTACAAGATCAAACCGTTGGCCGAGCAGGCGCGCCGCGATGGCGAACAACAGGCGTTCACGATCCCCAATGGAAAGTTGCGCAATCTGTTTTCGGTTCGGTCGTTCGTAATCTCCGATGCGCAACAGGAGTTGCGCCAGGACAGCCGTGACGCGTTTGCCTGCTGACTGGTTTTCGAAATCGGCAAACGAGGCCTCGTCCTGCCCATTGGGTTCGCGCAGTTCAGCCAAACCCTTGCGTTTCCCGTCCTGCAGGAACCCGTTCTGCAATTCAACCGTGAAAGACTGCGTCATCGCGGATCCTTATGCGGCAGCAGCTTGCGACGCGCGTCAGGCTGGCACGACGAAGCTTGGTTCAGACGGTTCGACAACGGCCACATCACGCAGCCAGCCCTCGTTTTCCAGTTTGATGTGCTGGATGGCCACTGCGTTGGCATTGGCGTCAAGATCGGGCAGAGCCTGATATTCCGACACCCAACACCTGTAGAGCTGGTACGACAAAACTTTCTGGCCTGCTTCGTTGAACATATCGAGGATTACGTCCTTGCGGAAATCCGCGAGCGACACTTCCGCGCCAAGGCCTGCACCAAAATTCCACACCTTGTTGGCCCACTGTTCGAATTCAAGATCATGCGTCACACCGCGCTCCAGCATGACGGCCTCGAACTTGCTGCGGCCCGGTGACTTGCGCCCGGTGGACGGATCGCCGCCTTCACGATGTTCAACCACTTCTGTCGTACGCTTCAACGAACCTACCTTTGAAATACCAGCAACGTAACGGCCGTCCCATTTCACGCGGAACTTGAAATTCTTGTAGGGATCAAAGCGCGCCGGATTTACAGTAAAGGTTGCCATTCTTGTGTCTCCCTACTCCGCCGTGATGCGGGCGATTTGCTGGATTTTGATGATAACAAACTCGGCCGGTTTCAAAGGCGCAAAGCCCACCTCGATGTTGACGATGCCGTTGTCGATGTCGGTCTGCGTTGTCGTTTCGCCATCGCACTTCACGGAATAGGCTTCGCGCGGCGTTTTGCCCTGGAAGGCACCTTTGCGGAACAGGTCCTGCATGAAGGCCCCAACATTGAGCCTGATCTGCGACCACAAGGGTTCGTCATTGGGTTCAAACACCACCCACTTGGTGCCGCGGTAGAGGCTTTCCTCGATGAACAAGGTCGTGCGCCGCACCGGAACATATTTCCAGTCAGAGGCAAGGGCGTCGGCCCCGTCCAGGGTGCGGGCACCCCAGCAGATGTTGCTGTAGACGGGGAAATTGCGCAGGCAATTCACCCCCAGTGGATTGAGCGTGCCATTCTCAAGATCGGTCATCACATAGGTGAGGCTTTCGACATTCCGCAGCCGCGCCTCCGTGCCCGCAGGCGCTTTCCAGACCCCGCGTGCGGTATCGGTTCGCCCGTAAAGCCCAGCTATGGTTCCGCTCGACGCGAGCGAACGCTGACGGTTTTGGTTGAGGGGGTCAGGCGTGAAGGTGCGCGGATAATAGACGGCCGCATTCGGATGCCGCAGCGACTCATTCTGGGAAAGCCAGGTTTGCATCTGCTCGATGGTGACAACGCCTTGGGGAATATCGACGATGATCATTGAGCGCCTGCTTTCGGCATAGGCGATGGCTTCGGCGTAGACTGCACGCAAGTCACTATCGGACATGCGCGGCACATCCGGCATGGCGATGATGTTGACCAGGTCCATGTCATCCAGCGCATAAAGACCTGTTTTGAGCAACGCATTGCCACGGAATGATGCTGCGGGAACGAGATACCCTCCCGTCGCCGGGTTTGTTACTGTACCGTCAGCGCCTGCGGTTACTGGTAGAAATTGCTGGCCCTTGTTTGAAAGCACGGATGCCGCGTCAAGCTGCCATGCTGCTGCATCGGCACCGGAAAATGAAAATGTAGCAGCCGGGCTAAAGGGTTGTGAACCCGTGCCAGCACCGATCACGAAGCGGCGCGGATTCGTTGCAGAGCCGTCGCCGATGATGCTGACCGTTGCCGATGTAAAATAGGCGCGGTGCTCAATGCTGATCGTTGGAACGGCGCCCGCATTGCGCAATGCCCTCTGCAATGCGGCTGCCCATTCTACAAAACTTGTTACAGGTGGCGTGGGCGGAAGTGTGATGACAAGCGGGACGGAAGCAACGGGAGCACCAATGTTGAGTGCCACGGTGATATCATCAATTGCTGCAATTGCGGGGACAGCGGCAGGCAGATTTCCACTTAATACACCATTCGGTGCAGGCGCTCTGAGATCGATCAGGGTGGAACGTCTTTCCAGCTGAATCAGTCGCGATCCCTGATTGACGACTTCCACTGCATAATTTTCAGCATTATGGTCCATGCTCAGATTGCGGAATGTTTCTGTTTGAAGTGTCGTTGTCCGGTCTCCGGAAATCGCGACCTCACTGACATTCAAGTTGAAAAGAGCACTGGCACTTGAGTCGACATGTTCAACTTCCACCCGCAGTGAACTGCCCCAATTGCCTGGATTGGCAGCAGAGGCACCACGGATTCGCCGTCCAGCAAAGAAGTGCAAAATTTGAACCGGTGCTGCGCCCACCGAGTTGAGATCACCTGATGCAGCAACTGTCGCCGTTGTCACCGGGGGGCCGGCCGATGCCACCTGGCCCACACGCACCACCCAGGCCTCGCTGCCACCGTTGAGAAAGAACTGCTGGACTGCATAAGAGGCTTCGCTCGAACGCTCTAGCCCGCCATATTCACGCTCGAAGTCCGCAAAACTCAAAAGCCGCACGGCTTCATTGAGCAAGCCCTTGCGGAACGTGCCGATGAAAGCCGCCGTAGATGTTGCAACGCCCGTGACGGGCCGCACACCACTTGCGATTTCTTCGACATAGACACCGGGATAGCTGACGCGTACGGGCATGGGCACTTCCTCCAAAGAAGTTGCCATCCGCCTGCGCCCGGATAGGCGCTCAATTCACTGCACCCCCCGTAAACAGTGCGCAGGACAAATACCTAGAAAGTTCTGTGTCCGCCGACGACACCGTTGGGCAATATAATCAAAATCGCAACACTGTCCAGAAAGAACTCAGGCCGCCCTTTCACTCCCACTCGATTGTACCCGGTGGTTTGCTCGTCACGTCATAAACGACGCGGTTGATGCCTTTCACTTCATTGATGATGCGCGTTGCGGCACGGCCCAAGAAATTCATATCAAACGGATAAAAATCCGCCGTCATGCCATCAACACTGGTCACGGCACGCAGGGCCAGTACGCGGTCATATGTGCGGCCATCGCCCATCACGCCCACTGTTTGTACGGGTAGCAGCACTGAAAATGCCTGCCAGATTTTGTCGTACAATCCAGCCTTGCGAATTTCATCGATATAAATTGCATCAGCCTTTTGCAAAATCGCGAGCTTCTCGCGCGTCACGCCACCCGGCAGGCGAATGGCCAGACCAGGCCCCGGAAAGGGATGACGTCCGACAAAGGTCTCGGGCAATCCCAGCTCACGGCCAAGCTTGCGCACTTCATCCTTAAACAGTTCACGCAACGGCTCCACCAGTTGCATCTTCATGCGGTCGGGAAGTCCCCCCACATTGTGGTGCGACTTGATGGTGACGGAAGGCCCACCCGTGAACGACACACTTTCAATCACATCGGGATACAAGGTGCCTTGAGCCAGAAAATCAGCACCACCCAATTTCTTCGCTTCAGCTTCAAACACCTCGATAAACAAGCGACCGATGGTTTTGCGTTTGGTTTCGGGGTCGCTTTCGCCTTCGAGTGCCGTGATGAACAGATCAGCCGCATCAACATGCACCAGCGGCAGATTATAGTGCTCGCGGAACATCGACACCACTTCCCTGGCCTCATTGAGGCGCATCAAGCCGTGATCGACGAACACGCAGGTCAACTGATCACCTACGGCCTCATGAATCAGGACAGCAGCGACTGATGAATCCACACCACCCGAAAGCCCGCACAACACCCTGCCCTTGCCCACCTGTTTACGAATGCGGTTAACTGCGTCCTGCCGGAACGAAGCCATGGTCCAGTCCTGGCGGCAGCCCGCAATCTTCAAAACGAAGTTGGAGATCAACTTCGCACCATCTGGCGTGTGCACCACTTCCGGGTGGAACATTGTGGTGAATATCTTGCGCGTCTCGTCCGTGGCAATGGCAAAGGGCGCATTTTCCGAAACTGCCTTCACGCTGAATCCCTTGGGCAATTGCGTGACACGGTCACCGTGGCTCATCCAAACCGGATGCCGCTCACCCACAGTCCATACGCCATCGAACAAGGCGCTGCTTTCCTTGATCTCGATATCGGCCCGGCCAAACTCTGCCGCATGGCCACCTTCAACCACACCGCCCAGCTGCACCGCCGTCGACTGCTGGCCATAGCAAATCGAAAGGATGGGAAGCCCCGCATCAAAAACAGCCTGCGGTGCGCGTGGCGAGCCCGCACGTGTGACCGAATCCGGCCCGCCTGACAGGATCACGGCCTTGGGCTTCATCGCCAGAAAGGCCATCTCGGCCTTCTGATAGGGTATGACTTCCGAGTAGACGCCGAGCTCGCGCACCCGCCGGGCGATCAACTGGGTGACTTGTGAACCGAAATCAATGATGAGGATCTTGTCGTGGGGCGCTGTCATGCGGGGCGTTTAAGGACTGGCCGCAGAATCTGCAAGGCCGGTGCAGCATGTGCTTTTGACGCTGGACAAACAGGCCCAAGTCGGTAGTTTCCAGCCTTGGGGCTATTCGGACTGTAACCTCAAACATGACACACCCTGCCATTGGCATTGATCTCGGTACTACAAATTCTCTCGTCAGTGTTTTTGAAGACAAGGGGCCCCGGCTCGTCAAAAATGCATTAGGTGCGGTCTTGACTCCCTCGGTGGTCAGCGTTCTTGACGGCGGAAGCATTGTCACCGGACAAGCTGCAAAGGACCGCCTGGTCAGCCATCCGCAAAGCTCCATCGCCTCATTCAAGCGTTTCATGGGCACGAAGCGCGCCAGCCTTGTTGGCGGCAAGACGTTTTCTCCTGTCGAACTGTCGGCCCTCATTTTGCGCGCGCTCAAGCAGGATGCGGAGACGGATCTAGGCTTGGCGTGCACAAAGGCCGTGATTTCCGTACCAGCCTATTTCAACGACGTGCAACGCAAGGCCACTTTGGAGGCGGGACGGTTGGCGGGTCTGACTGTCGAACGTCTGATCAATGAACCCACCGCTGCAGCTCTTGCATATGGGTTGACCGAAGCTGATGAAGGCCACTTCCTGGTTTTTGACTTGGGCGGCGGCACGTTTGACGTTTCGATTCTCGACAAGTTCGAGGGAATCATGGAGGTCAAGGCAACGACTGGCGACACACGTCTGGGCGGCGATGATTTTACCGAACTGATAGCTACTCTGATTGCCCAACGGTCGAAGCTCGACCGTGACAGTCTGGCACCTCTGCAGGCCGCGAAGCTGGCCAGCGAAGCAGAGCGGATCAAGCTGGCGCTCACGCGCGAGCCGTCCGTCGACTATGATCTTGATCTCGCACTTCACGCGTCAAAAGGCACGGTGACCCGCAGCCAGTTTGAGGAAGCCGCCGCCAGTCTTCTGCGCCGTTTGCGTATGCCGACGGAAAGGGCGGTACGCGACAGCGACGTTTCCGTGGATGAGTTTTCAGCCATTGTCATGGTGGGCGGTGCCACGCGCATGCCCATGATACGTTCGCTGGTGGCAAAGATGTTCGGGCGATTGCCCTTGATCAACATTGATCCGGACACCACAGTGGCTTTGGGCGCTGCCATTCAGGCTGGTCTGGTTGGCAGGCACCAGGCGCTTGAAGAGCTGGTGATGACGGATGTCTGTCCGTTTTCACTTGGCGTGCGCGTGGCCGACAGTAATTTGCCAGATGCTTTGCCCTACATTGATCCCATCATTGAACGCAATGCCGTGATTCCTGTCTCGCGCGAAACGCAATTGACGACGTTGCAGAACAATCAGAAGGAATTGTCGGTACACGTCTATCAGGGTGAAAATCTGAGGCCGGAAAACAACACGCTGCTGGGCACCATGACCGTCAAAATTCCAAAAGGACCTGCGGGTAAGGAATTTGTGACTGTCAGGTACACCTATGACATCAACGGCGTGCTGGAGGTGGAAGCAACAGTGAACAGCACAGGCACTGTTCATAAAAAATATTTCAACGCACAGGAAGGCAAATCAGAAAAGGAACTTGAAGCCAGCTTCAAGAAACTGGACAGCCTCAAGGTGCAGCCCAGGGCCCAGGCCGAAAACCAGGCGCTTCTTTCACGTGCCGATCGTGTTTACGAAGAGGCCCGTGGCGATCTTCGCTTCCTAATTAAACAGTCCATCATGCAATTTGAATCCGAGATCAAAAACCAACAGATGCGCAAGCCCGAGAAGCTGCGAGAAAGCTTCGCGCTTCAACTGGATGAATTCGAATCTCATATTTCGCATC
>CAXTKL010000006.1:37825-52080 GCA_964244825.1 uncultured Aestuariivirga sp. | reverse complement strand
CTTTGGCGTATCCAGCATCACACATGAAAGTGCCGCGCAACGGGCGGCACTGCAACATCATTGTTCCTTGAAGCGATAGCCCACACCATAGAGGGTTTCAATGCCGTCAAAGGCCTCATCCACCTGGTTGAACTTCTTGCGCAGGCGCTTGATGTGGCTGTCGATGGTGCGATCATCAACATAGACCTGGTCGTCATAGGCAGCATCCATCAGGGCATCGCGGCTTTTGACGATTCCCGGACGTTGCGCCAGGGATTGCAGGATGAGGAACTCGGTCACCGTGAGGACCACGGGCTTACCCTCCCAGGTGCAGGAGTGGCGGTCCGTATCCATGGCCAATTTGCCGCGTTCGATCACCTTGGCAGCTTCCGTGGGGGCGGCACCGGCCTCACGTGCCCCAGCACGCCGCAGTACCGCTTTCACACGTTCCACCAGCAAGCGCTGCGAAAACGGCTTTTTGATAAAGTCATCAGCACCCATCTTGAGGCCGAAGAGTTCGTCAATCTCGTCATCCTTCGACGTCAGGAAGATCACGGGCAGGTCGGTTTTCTGGCGGATACGGCGCAGAAGTTCCATGCCATCCATGCGCGGCATCTTGATGTCAAAGATGGCCATGTCGGGCGGATTATCCTGCAAACCCTGCAAGGCGGCGGCACCATCATTGTATTTCTGCACCGTATAACCTTCGGCTTCCATGGTCATGCCCACCGAGGTGAGAATGTTGCGGTCATCGTCGACGAGTGCGATTGTGGGCATCTTCTTGCTCATTCCTGTGTTTGGTCCTTTGGCCGTCGTAGGTATGAAACTGGAACAAATTGTGGCAAAGCTATAGGCGCTTCATTTTGAAATTGCGAGGGTTGACCATGGATGATCAAAAACAGGTTTCGTTACAGCAGGCCAAGGTCATGCTGGGGGCAGCGCGAACGGCAGCGCTGTCTGTGCTTGATCCGGAGACAGGAGGGCCATTTGGTGCCCTGGTCAATGTTGCCGTTGACGACGGAATGCGCCCGATCATTCTCACCTCCACCCTGTCGCGGCATACACAAGGATTGTTGAAGGATGCGCGTGCCAGCATCATGGTGCAAGGCGACATTCCGCTTGATCGCGATCCGCTGACAGAGATGCGGATGACACTGACGGGTCAATTTGAGGCATCGGAAGATGCGGCGGTGCGCGAAACCTATCTGGCGCGCCACCCCTATGCGGAGCTTTATGCGGATTTTGGTGACTTCGGCTTCTGGCACATGGTGCCGGACAAGCTCTATGTGGTTGCGGGTTTCGGCAGGGTGTACAGTTTTGACTTCGCTGCCGTTACTGCGAAAGTGTGACATCCGCTGTCGCGCTGTTGCCGATCACTTCATCGGCGTTGAGCATGTCATTCGAGGCGATCCAGTTTTTCGCGTAGGTCTCGTCATGGCCGTGATCGAGAATTCGTTTGGTGAGGCGGCGTTCGAGCTCGGCCTTGGGCACGTTCAGGTAAATCGAGACATCGAAGAGTGTTTTGAGGGCATTCCACGGCTCACGCTTCAGCAGCAGATAGAGGCCCTCGACAATGATGAATCGCGTACTCTCTTCAATGACATCGGCGGCGGCACGGGAGAGTTCCATGTGGCGGTCAAAGACGGGGATCGCAATGCCGGGCTCGCGGGCCTTGATGCGCCTGACGAGGTGCACAAAACCGTGGGAGTCAAAGGTATAGTGCGCACCCTTGCGGGCGCGGTGGCCCCTTGCGTTCAAGACAACATCATCGAAATGATAACCGTCCATGGGCACCACAACGGCAGTCTGGCCCTGAGCCTGCAAGACCTGCACAAGATCAGCGGCAATGGTGGACTTGCCGGACCCCGGTGGCCCGGCAATGCCGGCCAGAAAGCGGTCTCGACCAGATGCCCTGGCAACAAGCTGGTTTGCCAGGTCTTCTGCTTGCGTCACACCAGCAATTCCGGCGGCGGCACCTTGGCCCCCGTCATGTAGGCCACGGCATCGGACATGCTGTGTTCTTTGGAATTGATGACGGCAAGGCGAGAACCCAGACGATGGATGTGGATGCGGTCGCAGACCTCAAAGACGTGGGGCATATTGTGGGAGATCAGGATAATGGGCATGCCACGCTTGCGCACGTCCCGAATGAGTTCCAGCACACGGCGGGATTCCTTGACACCGAGGGCTGCCGTCGGTTCATCCATGATGACCACTTTAGACCCAAAGGCCGCAGCACGGGCCACGGCCACGCCCTGGCGCTGGCCGCCGGAGAGGGTTTCAACGGCCTGGTCAATGTTCTGAACCGTCATGAGTCCGAGTTCAGACAGCTTGTCGCGGGCAAACTTGCGCATCGCCTGACGGTCCATGAGGCGGAAAAACTTGCCGAGCGGACCAGGACTCCTGATTTCGCGCCCCAGGAACATGTTGTCGGCAATGGAGAGGGCCGGGGACAGGGCAAGGTTCTGATAAACCGTTTCGATGCCAGCCTTTTGTCCGTCCTGCGGGGAACGGAAATGTACGACAGCGCCGTCCAGCCTGATTTCGCCATGATCGGGCGTCACGGCACCACACAGCGCCTTGATGAGCGTGGATTTTCCTGCACCGTTGTCGCCGATGACACCCAGAATTTCTCCGGGGTTGAGATCGAAATCCGCACCGTTCATGGCAACCACCGTGCCATAGCGCTTCATCAGACCGCGCGCGGTGAGGATGGGAGCGATGACTTGTTTTTTTGGTGCCGCCGCAGGTGCCGCGACAGCCTCAACAACAACGGACCGGGCCGCTGGCTTGGCAGCTTTCTGCGCGGTTTTTCTGGTCATGGTTTTCTTCGCACTCCCCACCTTCTTGGCGCTCCCGACTTTTTTCGCACTCATTGTGAAGCCCTCCGCAGCCATTGATCAATGGCGACAGCAACAATGATCAGCGAGCCTGAGGCAAACAGCTTCCAGTAGTTGTCGACGCCCGCAAGCGAAAGTCCGGTGTCGAACACACCCACGATCAAGGCCCCAAGCACCGAACCGATGATGGAGGCACGCCCGCCAAACAATGATGTGCCACCGATCACCACGGCAGTGATGGAGTCGAGATTGATGGTTTCGAAGTTGTTGGGGTTCATGGAGCCGACGCGACCGATGGCGATCCATGCGCCAAACCCGCAAATCAGTCCCGCACAGGCGTAGACTGAAATCAATGTCCGGTCGACTTGAACGCCAGACAGACTGGCTGCATCGGGATCGTCGCCGACGGCTGTCACATGTCTTCCCCAAGCCGTCCGGTTCAGCATGTACCAGATGATCAGGGCCAGAATGATGAGGGCAAAGGAGCCATAGATGAAATTCGCGCCGCCGATGGTGAAGGCGTTGCCGAACCACAGCAGTTCAGGCGCCTTTGCATCAAGTGCCGCAGGACGCACGGATTCCGAATTGGTGTAGAGCAGCTTCATGGACCTGAATACGTAGTAAGTTCCCAACGTCACAATAAAGGGCGGTATCCGCGCTTTCGTGACGAGCAAGCCGTTGATCACGCCCATGAGAGTGCCAACGGCCATGGCCAAAGGCACTGCGATAAAGAAGGGCAAGTCATGCAATGTGGCGGTCATGCCCATGACCATGGCCGACATCACCAGCATTTCACCCACTGAAAGATCGATGCCGGCCGTCAGGATGACCAGCGTCTGCGCAATCGCAACGACGCCCACGACCGTGACCTGTTTCAAGATCAGCGACAGTGTGCTCGCCATCATGAAGTTTTTGGCAAACAGTCCGAAAACCAGGATGCTGACAAGGAGAATGATCGCTGGAATGGCGGTAGGATTACTGCGGAGAAAGCCGCGCGCCCTGGCCAACAGGCTGTTGTCATCCTTTTCGAAGCTGGCCACGGTGGTATCAGCTTCACTCAGCTTGGCTTCGAAATCCGAAATGGTTTTCGTTGGTGTCGCCGTGTCGTTCATGTGCCCTCGCTCCCTTTGCCCTTGTTCACACCTTTCCGGTGTTGTTGTTTATAGCAGAAGGGCGACACTAATGCCGCCCTTCCGATTTTTCAAGTCAAAGAGGAGGGATCAACCCCAGCACTTGGCGGTGCCTTCCTTGGTGTCAAGCGACTTCACACCTTCGGCTGGCTTGTCGGTGATGAGGTTCACACCGGTGTTGAAGAAGGACAGGCCATCGGACGCCTTTGGCTTGGTGCCGTCCTTGGCAAACGCTGCAATCGCGTCGATGCCCATGGAGGCCATCAACAGCGGATACTGCTGCGATGTTGCACCAATGACACCGGAGGCAACCGAGGCAACGCCTGGGCAGCCGCCGTCAACCGAAACGATGAGCGCCTGCTTTTCCTTGCCGGCAGCCTTGAGGGCAGCATAAGCACCTTCAGCAGCGGGTTCGTTGATGGTATAGACAACATTGATGTCAGGATCCTTGGCGAGCAAGGTTTCCATGGACTTCTGGCCGCCTTCTGGGTTTGCACCTGAAGATTCATGACCGATCACGCGGGCGTCCTTCTCAGAACCCATGACCTTTAGGTCAGGAACTTCGATCCCGAAGCCTTTGAGAAAGCCCGTGTCGCGGGCAACGTCAACCGAGATGTTGTCCTTATTGATGTCGAGCATAGCGATCTTGGCAGAAGCAGCCTTGTCTCCCAGCTGGGCCTTGGCCCATGCGCCGATCAGAGTGCCTGCCTCAAAGTTGTCGGTGGCAAAGGTCATGTCCTGGGCTTCAGAATCGCCCAGTGGCGTGTCGAGGGAAATCACCAGAATACCCTTGGCGCGTGCGGCCTTGAGAGCTGGGCCGACGTCATCATTCGATGGGGTGATGAGAATGCCTTTCACACCAGCAGTAACGCAGTTTTCAATCGCTGTGATCTGGGGAGCGGCATCGCCGTCCTTTTCACCGGCGAAGGATTGCAGGTCAACGCCGGCAGCCTTGGCACCTTCTTCAGCACCCTGCTTCATTTTCACGAAGAAGGGGTTGGTGTTGTTCTTGGTGATCAGGCAAGCGCCAACGCCAGCCTGTGCGGTTGCAGCCATTGCGAACAGGCCAGCACCAATCAATGCGGTTTTCAAAAGAGCTTTCATGTAAGTTCCTCCCATGGATAAGCCCGGCAACGACCGGGCTCAAGAAAGCGGTTGAAGCACCAGAAAACTCCGTCTGGAGCCAGGTACTGACCGTATGATGAAACAAATGCGGCGCAAGAGTCAATAAGTAAATCGGCAAGATTTATTAATTGACAGATGCCAATTGTCATCGCAGCTTAAGTTTTACGCAACCGGATATTCTTGAACCCGATCATGGCACCTGTTCCCGACGACAAGACGAAAGATCGTCCACAAAGCGGCATGCGGGGATCGTCACAGTCTGGCGTCAGGCTTTACAATGAGCGACTGGTGCTGTCGCTGATACGCACACACGGCAGTTTGCCAAAAGCCGAAATCGCGCGGCTGACCGGGCTTTCGCCACAAACTGTGTCGGTGATTGTGCGCCAGCTTGAACAGGAGGGTCTGCTGCTGAAGGGCGAAGCGCAGAAGGGCAAGGTGGGGCAACCGTTGCAGCCATTCTCGCTGTCGCCGGAAGGGACCTTTTCCATCGGGCTGAAGGTGGGGCGGCGTTCGGGTGATCTGGTGCTGGTGGGACTGGATGGTGTGGCGCGCAAGACCGTGCACCATCCCTATCATTTCCCGTCGCCTGAGGAATTCATGCACTTTGCCAGGGGCGGCATTGATGAATTGCTGGCGGACCTGACGCCAGGGCAACGCCGCCGGATCTCCGGCATGGGCGTTGCCGCGCCCTTTGATATCTGGAAGTGGGAAGAAGAAGCTGGTGCATCTTCCGACGTCATGGAGGCATGGAAGCGCTTTGATTTGAACACCGCATTGGCAGCAATGTGCGAATGGCCCGTGATTCCCTGCAATGATGCCACAGCAGCCTGTGCGGCAGAGCTGCTGTTGGGACGCGGACGGCAGTTCCGTGATTTTGCCTATTTCTACGTGGGGTATTTCATTGGCGGTGGCGTCGTGTTGAACGGCCATGTGTTTAACGGGCCGAAGGGCAATGCTGGCGCCTTCGCATCAATCCCGGTGCAAAGTCCTGAAGGCGGCACGGAGCAACTGGTGCGGTCCGCCTCGCTCTATCTGCTCGAGCGGCGGCTGCGGGACGAAGGGCGCGACAGCTTCATGCTGTGGCAGAATGAGGATGACTGGTCGCGGATCAGTTCCGCTGTGGATCAGTGGGTTGAAACAGCGGCGCGCAGCCTCGCCCAAGCCGCCACCGCCATCGCGGCTGTGACTGACCCTGCGACGATCATTATAGATGGTGCCATGCCGCCGCATGTGCGCGCTCAACTGGTGTCAGCCGTGCGCGACCAGATGGACCGGGTGAACACAGATGGTATCAGCCTCTTCAGTATTGCAGAAGGGACGATCGGCATTCAGGCGCGTGCCCTGGGTGCCGCAAGTCTTCCGCTGTTTGCCAATTTCATGGTGGACCGTGATGTGTTGTTGAAGGAGGAAGATTAATGTTGAAGGGCATCAACCCGATACTCGGGCCAGAGCTTTTGAAAATTCTGCGCGCCATGGGCCATGGTGATGAGATTGCCATTGTTGACGGCAACTATCCCGCTGACACCGACGCTAAACGACTTGTGCGCATGGATGGGCTGGGCGCAACCGACATTCTGGACGCGATCTTGTCGGTGATGCCATTGGATCAGATGGTTCCCGAGGCTTGCTGGCGTCCGGCCGCCTATCTCGACGAGGCACGTATTGAGCCAATCTTCACGGAGTTCGAGGCGATTGTTGCCAGACATGAGGCGAAGCAGAAGGTGCATGTGCTGGTGGGTGCCGACTTTTACAACAAGGTGAAAGGTGCCTATGCGCTCATCGCCACCACGGAGGTCAGACTTTATGGCAATATTGTTTTGAAAAAGGGCGTGATCCAGCCTTCGTGAGAACCGCTCAGCATTGTTTTTTCGCCTGTACGACTGCGTCAGTGTACGCGGAATCTGACACTGGCACTCTGGCTTTCTTATAGGCTTTTGCAGCACTTGCAAAATACTGCAACGCATCAGCGCAGTTGCCAGCAGCCAGCAGAATAGTCGCATGACCAGCGAGAATTGCCCCGTGATCAGCAAGACGGTCATCATCAGCCGCTGAAATGATGTTGAGCGCCTTGTCGCTAACGCGCAGCGCCTCTTTCATCTTCCCCTGTTCAAGCCGCAGTGCAGCCTGGCCCTTGTAGATGTTGGCGAGGATGATGAAGTCGTCCTTTTTCATGCCGATATAGACATTGTTGCCCGGGCTTTTCTTGTCATAGGCCTTGAGTGCCTCGTCGAACAGCTTGTCGGCCTCCCGCAGTTTTTTGACCGTCACGAGCCTCGTTGCAAGGCCTGATTTTTCACTGGCCAGCTCGCGGCTGTCACCGCCGAAATTTTCCTCGTAGATGGGAAGGATGCGGCGTTGCGACCTGATCGCTCCCTCAATATCGCCAGCAGAGTCCAGCGCCTTCATCAGAAATGAACTTGCATCGGCATACTGCATGCTATCCTCGCCGAAACTGCCGCCAGCGAGGGCCTGGGCTTTTTCACCGGCTGCAACACGGGCTTGAGGGTCTCCTGACGTTTGCGACTTATAGATATCGTCAAGCTGCTTTTGGGCGGCATCCTGTGGAAGCTTCGTCAGCGGCAAATCTTTCTTTGCAGGTGTTGCGAGGGCCACATCCTGCCCGACCGCGGCCACTTGCGCGGATGGCTCACCACCACCTTTGCCGAGCGAGATATATCCATCGATCTGGTCGTAGTAGGCCGGGTGCTGAACGTGACCGACGCTCGCGGCATCCTGCTTGACGCGGGCGTAAAGCTTCTTGGCAAGATCAATCTGCGACAAGCCATCGGTTTCAAGAAGCGGCAGCAAGTTCCGTGTGAAGACAGAATTGGGATTTGAGTCAGTTTCACTCAGGCGGTCGAGAGCGGTCTGGCCAACGCCCGCTGCAAACAGGATAAAAACACCCTCGGCCGCTTGCATTTGCGACAGGCCACCATTGCCGCCAGCAGATTTTCCAGACTCGGTTTCAAAAGGATTGTCTCGGCAGGCGTCGAGTACGGCAAACACCGCCTTGGCCCCGCGCTTTTGAAAGCGGCTGATGATCTGTTCAGCAGGAAAGCTGCTGCCCGCCAGTCGCTGCTCCTCTCCCTCAACAGGTTGGGGAACGTCTGATGGCAACAAATAATTAGCGCCATTGATTGCAACACCGTGGCCTGAGAAATAGAAAAACACGACGGAACCGGGTTCAATGTCGTTCTCAACCTGTTTGATTGCCGTGTTCAGATCGGAGTAGCGACCGTCAATCAACAGGCGCACGTCAAAACCGAGTCGGGATTTCAGCGTCTCGGCAATGGCCCTGGCGTCATTGGTGGCTTTCTTCAACTGCCGGAATTCGGGCAAGTTTTCATAGAAGTTGTTCCCGACAACAAGGGCAATCTGCCTGGCGGCAAGGGCGCCAGCAGACAGGCTGCCGAGAAAAAGACCGACGCAGATCAATCGAATGACGCGTATCATGATTCCACTCCCGTTTCAGCTTGCCATCATAGCCCGGCGCGTGGGGCTTGCAACGTGGGAACGAAGGCCGCTTGATGTTGACGCGCGGCTTTGCTTAAGCAGCACCATGTTGCTTGTGATCGACAGCTGTTTCAATGCCTGTTCTGCCGCCCTCTATGACGTTGCGGCAGGACGGGTGGTTGCGTCTGCCTGCGACGTGATGGAGCGCGGACATGCGGAGGCCTTGGGGCCGATGGTGGAACAGCTGTTCGTTGCCGCTGTTACCCGTCCTGACCAGCTGTCACGGATCGTCGTCACCCGGGGACCCGGCACATTTACTGGTCTTCGCATTGGCTTGAGTTTTGCCAAGGGCATGGCGCTGGCTTTGAATATCCCCTTGATTGGCATTGACAGCCTGACGGCGGCGGCAGTGCCGCATTTTGGCATGCCGGATGATTTCGTTGTCGCACTGCCAGCGGGCGGAACAGGCTTGTTTTATTGGGCCCTGTTCAACGGTGCAAAGAAGATGTTGGTCAAACCTCCGGCCTTGTCCGACATGGCCAGCATCAGAGGAGAAGTTGCAAGATCGATCTACTCAGATGGTCCGTGTGCTGAGCATTTTTCTGCCTTTGCTTCTGCCTTGCCTATAGCCGGGGCAAATGTGGAGCCGCTCTATCTGCGGCCACCGGATGCAAAGCCCAGTGCGTTGGCCGAAGCGTCTACTGCGCATGTCCGAGCAGCAACGTTGCAAGACATGCCGGCTCTGGCTCAAATTCATGCACAATGTTTTGCCAATGTCTGGTCTGTGGCAGATCTCACAGAAATGCTGGCCATCCCTGGTGCTGCTGCTCTCGTGGTTGAGTTGGCAGGCACAATCTATGGCTTCGTGCAGTTTCAATGGGTGTCGGGTGAGGCGGAGATCAACACGATTTGTGTGTTGCCGAATTATCGCCGCCAACATTTTGGACAGGATTTGATGTCGGGGCTGATGGGTCATCTGCAATCCATGGGCACACGGAAATTGTTTCTCGAGGTCGCGGAGAACAATGTTGCGGCACGGAGCCTCTATGAAGGCTTTGGCTTTCAGATTTCAGGCACACGCAAATCCTATTACACCGATGGGCAAAATGCAGTGACCATGGTGAAGGAGTTGCGTGCTTGACCAGCAGTCTTTCTGCGGCATTGCGCCTCCTGTGTTTTGTCGCGATTACACTGCTGTTGATGCCGTTGCAGGGACTGTTCATTTTAAGTTGGACGCGCGGGGCGCAGCACTTGCCATTTCATTACCACCGCTTTGCGTGCCGCATTCTGGGCTTCAGAACGGTCGTCACTGGAAAGCTTCCCGATCAAGGGCAATGTCTCATCGTATCCAACCATGTCTCCTGGATTGATATCGTTGTTCTGAGCTCCATCGCATCCGTATCCTTCGTGGCGAAACGCGAAGTTGCTGCATGGCCATTTTTCGGCTGGTTGGCAAAATTGCAGCGCACCGTATTTGTGGACCGCGAGCGGCGGCATTCGACTAAGCATTCACGCACGGAAATGGAAGTGCGCTTGGCTGCTGGTGACCGGCTTGTATTGTTTCCGGAGGGTACGTCCCATGACGGGGCATCGGTGTTGCCATTCAAATCGTCGTTCTTTGCGGCGGCATCAGCTCCGGAAATTGCTATCATTCCCGTGACCCTGGCCTATGTGCGGAATTGGAACCTGCCCATGACCCGGCGCAACCGGCCGCGTTTTGCCTGGTATGCCGATATGGATTTGCTGCCGCATTTATGGGAAGCAATCTGTGCCGGGCCGCTCACCGTTCACGTCACCATCCATCTGCCACTTGAGCCGCACGCGCGGCAGGGCCGGAAGCAGGCCGCTGCTGCGTCAGAACGCCTGATCCGGCAAAGTCTTGCGGCAACACTTCACGGACGGGTGGTTTTGGAGTAGCAGCCTGTCACATGAGTGATGCCCCCAGCAAGACTGCCTTCGTCAAAAGCTATGGCTGCCAGATGAATGTGTATGATTCGACCCGCATGCAGGAACTGCTGGCGGCGCAGGGCTATGGCAAGGCGGATGCGCCAGAACTGGCCGATCTTGTGGTTCTCAACACTTGCCACATCCGCGAAAAGGCGTCCGACAAGGTTTATTCTGAACTTGGCAAGGTGCGGGAGATGAAGGAGGCGCAAGCTGTTCTTGGCAAGGATATGGTGATTGCCGTTGCGGGCTGCGTGGCGCAGGCGGAGGGTGCTGATATTGCACGGCGGGTGAAGGCGGTTGATCTGGTGTTCGGCCCGCAAACCTACCACCGCTTACCTGCCATGTTGAAACAGAGGGCCCATACCGGCCGCCCTGTGATTGAAACCGAATTTCCTGCTGACGACAAGTTCGAAGGGCTTGGCGGTGCGGCGTCGCGCCGGGCGCTCAAACATGGGGTTGCCGCATTTCTGACGGTGCAGGAGGGATGCGACAAGTTCTGCTCATTCTGTGTGGTGCCCTATACCCGGGGGGCCGAATTCTCGCGCCCGGTTTTGCAGGTGTTGGAGGAAGCCCGGGCGCTGGCAGAGAGCGGTGTCAAGGAAATCACCTTGCTCGGCCAGAATGTGAATGCTTTTCGTGGCAAAGACGCGAAAGGTGACGTTACAAGTCTTGCCCGGCTTGTTGCCGAACTGTCATCCGTCGCTGGCATTGAAAGAATCAGATATACAACCAGCCACCCCAGAGACATGACTGACGATCTGATTGATGCCCATGCCACAAATGCAAAGCTGATGCCCTATTTGCATCTGCCCGTGCAATCCGGCAGCGACAAGATTCTGAAGGCCATGAACCGGGGTCACACGGCGGCGAGCTATGTTGCGTTGATTGCCAAGGTGCGCAAGGCCCGGCCCGACATGGCGATTTCCGGCGACTTCATTGTTGGTTTTCCCGGTGAGACAGAGAAAGACTTTCAAGACACCCTCGAAGTGGTGAAGGCTGTGGGTTATGCTTCGGCCTATTCCTTCAAATATTCAGAGCGGCCGGGTACACCTGCGGCAGACCGCAAAGGCCAGGTGCCCGAAGATGTCAAATTCGACCGGCTCTACCGTTTGCAGGCGTTGCTTGCGGAACAATTGACGGATTTCAACCGTTCCTGCATCGGCAAGACGCTGTCCGTGCTTGTTGAAAAACCGGGACGCAATGCGGGTCAAATGATTGGACGATCACCTTATTTGCAGAGTGTTCATTTTGATGGGCCTGACAGTCGGGCGGGCGATATTGTGGCCTGCCGGATCGAGTCCATCAAGACCAACAGTTTGACGGCAACAGCCGTCGGAAAAGCCGCATGAGGCTTGACCTTGCCCCTTGGCAGTCACAATATAGGATTAGAGGAGAACAGCCACACTTGAGCCCACCGACCAGCGCCATTGCCGCCCACCCCTTGCGCAGCCAGAGCCCGCAAGATGACCATTCCATCAGCCTCAGCTTTGAAGACAACCGCCTGTTGCCGCGTGTTTACGGCGAACATGACGAGCATCTTGCGCTGATTGAAAACCGTCTTGGCGTGGCCATCACGCCGAAAGGCAATCGCATCGCAATTCGGGGTGGAGCGACTGCAGCAGAAGATGCGCGTTCGGTTTTGCTGTCGCTTTACACGCGCGCCAGCCGCGGCACCGATGTCACAAAGGGCGATGTGGACGGGGCCATCCGCATGATGCGGGCCAAGGATGAAGGTACGTCGGAAGGTGCCGTGCGCACGCGGCGAAAATCCGTCAATGCCCGCACCCCCAACCAGAAACTCTATATCGACGCTATCCGCCGCCATGAACTGGTGTTCGGCATTGGCCCTGCGGGCACGGGCAAGACCTATCTGGCCGTGGCCTGTGCGGCTGAAGCGCTGATGAATGGTGAGGTAGACCGCATTGTGCTGTCGCGGCCTGCCGTGGAGGCTGGTGAGCGTCTGGGCTTTCTGCCTGGCGACATGAAGGAAAAAGTCGATCCCTATCTGCGTCCACTTTATGACGCGCTTTACGACATGATGCCACAAAGCCTGGTGCAAAAGGGTCTGGCGGAAAACCAGATTGAAATTGCTCCCCTGGCTTTCATGCGCGGGCGCACACTGGCCCATGCGTTCGTGATCCTGGACGAGGCCCAGAACACCACGCCGCAGCAGATGAAAATGTTTCTGACCCGCCTTGGTGAAGGCAGCCGGATGGTGGTCACGGGTGATCCCACCCAGGTGGACCTGCCCAACAATGTGACGTCGGGTCTTTCGGATGCGCTGGGCATTCTGAAGGGCGTCAAAGGCATTGAGCAGGTGCATTTCGTGGCCGAAGACATTGTGCGCCATCCATTGGTTGGACGCATTGTCGGTGCCTATGAAAAGCAGACGAAAAAAACCAAGCCGGTGCGATGAACATTACAATCGATGTAGAAGATGAAACGTGGCACGGAATTTTCGGCATCGAAGGCGTCGTGACACGGGCGGTTGAAGCGGCCCTGCCACATGACAGGCGCGGCATTGATGTGTTGCTGACAAGTGATGCTGAAATGCGGCTTTTAAACAAGGAATGGCGCGGCAAGGACGGTTCCACCAATGTCCTGTCCTTTCCATCACCTGACATGCCCGTGCCAGATGGCGAGGCTGCACATCTTGGCGACATTGTGCTCGCCTGGGGCACTGTGGCGCAGGAGGCGCGGGAGGAGGGCAAAGTGCTTGCCGACCATGTGACACATCTTGTGATCCACGCCACCTTGCATCTTCTGGGCTTTGACCATGAGGATGAGGAGGGCGCACATACAATGGAAGCAAGGGAAAGGGAGATCCTGGCAGGCCTCAATATTGCCGATCCCTACAGCACATGAGCAACGACAAGATACCTGAGCACAAAAAGTCCCCGAATTTTCTCAACCGGTTGCGCCGACGCTTGCAGGGCAGCAAGGACCTGCGCGAAGACCTTGAAAGTGTCATCGAAAGCCATGCCGAGGAATCAGGTGATGGCGGCATGGCAGCTGACGCCCGCACCATGCTGGGCAACCTTGTCAATTTCCAGGACCTGCGCGTCAGCGACCTGATGGTGCCGCGGGCTGACATCGTTGGCATCGAAGAGGCTGAAACCCTGCGGGCCTTGCTTGACCGTTTTGTCGAGGCCAACCACTCCAGACTGCCGGTCTACCGCGATACGCTTGACGATGTTGTGGGCATGATCCACGTCAAGGATTTTCTGCGCTGGATGAACACCAAGGGACGCACCAGCAAATCCAAATCCGTCGCTGGCATTTCATTGTCGGCGTCGGAACTTTCCAGCACGGTGAAGGGCCACAACAGCATCATCCGCGATGTGCTCTATGTGCCGTTGTCGATGCCGGCGTCTGACCTGTTGTTCAAGATGAAGGCCAGCCACGTGCACCTTGCTGTTGTCGTGGATGAGTATGGCGGCACTGATGGTCTGGTGTCGTTTGAAGACATCGTTGAGTCCATTGTGGGTGAAATCTCTGATGAGCATGATGATGATGAAGACGATGTGCTGATCAAGAAGCAGAACGATACCACCTGGATGGCTGATGCGCGCATTGCCATTGCCACGCTGGATGACATGTTCGGTGTGGACTTGTTGCCCGACGACCAGCACGACGAGGCAGATACACTGGGCGGGCTGGTGTTTGAAATGGGTGGCCGGGTGCCCGTGCGCGGCGAAGTGATCCGGCATGCGTCAGGGCTGGAATTTGAAATTGTCGAGAGTGACTTGCGCCGGGTCAAGCGTGTGCGCATTCATGTAAA
>CAXTKL010000006.1:0-37725 GCA_964244825.1 uncultured Aestuariivirga sp. | reverse complement strand
ATCCTTGATGGTTTTGACCAAGGGGGCGTGTTCGGCGTCGAAGAATTCGCTGTCGCTTGCAGCTTCCACAGGTGCCGACATATCGGCGAGAACCGGTACGCCAGACATGTAGTGGTCCATGATGACGCCGAGAATGGCGGGCTTCAGCTGTTGCCATTCGCCACCGGACCGGGTGACGGTGACAAAGTCATGGCCCAGAAATACGCCGGAGACATTGTTGATGCCGAACAGGCGGGTTGCCAAGGGTGATTCTGTGGCTTCGTCGGTATTGCGGAAATCCCGGGTCGATCCCGGCAGCACCGGCTTTCCCGGCAGGAATTTCAGCGTGGCTGGGTTTGGCGTGGCTTCGGTTTGAATGAACATGGAACGATCCTCTGCGGCTCATATAGGCCAGTCTGGAATGATTTTAAAGTATATACGCCACACGCGTCACGACTGGATGAAGCCCAGCAGTTTTTTCACATCATGCAGAACCGGAGCCGCAATGGCGCGGGCACGGGCAGAACCATCGGCCAGTATGGCCTCGATATGTCCGGGATCGGCCTGGAGTCTGCGCATTTCGTCCGCGATGGGTGCCAGCTTGGCCACGGCCAATTCCGCCAGAGCGTTCTTGAAAGTGGAAAATTGCCCGCCGCCGTATTGCGCCAACACATCCATGGTTTGCGATCCCGCAAGGGCCGCATAGATGCCCACCAGATTGTCAGCTTCCGGGCGGCCTTCGAGGCCCTTTGCCTCTGACGGAATGCCATCGGCGTCGGTCTTGGCCTTGCGGATTTTTTTGGCGATATCATCTGCTGTATCCGTGAGATTGATGCGCGAGAGATCCGATGGATCAGACTTCGACATTTTCTTGGTGCCATCGCGCAGTGACATGACGCGCGTGGCGGGTCCGCTGATGACGGGGTCTGTGAGCGGGAAAAAGGCATCGCCATGGCCATGCTCGCGGATGGCATCGGCAAAATCGACATTGAATTTTTGTGCAATGTCACGGGTCAATTCAAGGTGCTGTTTCTGGTCGTCGCCGACGGGAACGGCCGTGGCCTTGTAGAGCAAAATGTCCGCCGCCATCAGCACCGGATAATCATAGAGGCCCACCGAGGCCTTTTCCTTGTCCTTGCCAGCCTTCTCCTTGAACTGGGTCATGCGATCTAGCCAACCGAGGCGCGCCACGCAATTGAACAGCCAGGTCAACTCCGTGTGTTCATGCACCTGGGACTGGTTGAACAGAATGGATTTTGTGGGATCAATGCCCGCAGCGATATAGGCGGCTGACACATCCAGCGTGGCGCGGCGCAATTCCTTTGGTCCACCCCAAACGGACATGGCTTGCGTGATGGCGTGCAGATCAACCACACAATAAATGGTTTGATGGGTGTCCTGCATCTTCACCCAGTTCACCATGGCCCCCAGATAATTGCCGAGGTGCAGATTGCCCGTGGGCTGCATGCCGGAGAAAACCCGGGGCGTGAACTGGCTCATGGTGTGGACCCTTGATGACGGTTGTTGGGCAAAGGCTTTGGACAGCCCCCGCGAGGGCCGCCTTATGGCAGCGGTATGTGGATTTGAAAAGTGTTACTTGCGAAAGGCTGCCTTCAATTCCGAAAGGCGCAAGGCGCCGCTGAAATGGGCCACCGCAAAATAGGCAAAGCTACCCGTGGTGATGAAGAGGATGAGACTGAGAAGGCGCCGCAGGAAGCCTGTTCCTTCATTGAAATTGCCTCGCAGAAGATAGAACTGCAAGGCCAGCACCAGACCCATGACCGCTACGCTGGCGAGAATGCGGGGCAGGCGCTGGCGAAAACGTGCGTCCATCACATAGTGGCCTCGGCGGAGACTGGTGATGATCAGGGCGAGGGCATTGAGCCAGGCCGCAATGCTGGAGGCCATGGCAATGCCAACAAAGCTGAACTGCCGGGACAGGATAACGCTGGCCAAAATGTTTACAATCACAGCGGCGATGGCAAAGTACATGGGCGTCTTCGTATCTTCGCGGGCATAGAAGCCGGGCTGGAAAATCTTGGTCAAGGTGAAGGCTGGAAGCCCCAGCGCGAAGGCTGCCAAAGCAGGTACCACATTCAAGGTGGCGGCACGGCTGAAAGCGCCATGTTCATACACAACATGCAGGATGGGACGGCCAATCACAACGAGTGCCACGGCACAGGGGAGCGTCAGGAACAGCGAGGTTTCCAGGGCGCGGTTCTTGATGTCCATGGCCCCTGCCACATCGCCCGCCCGCAAACGGCGCGACAGGGTTGGCAGGAGCACCACTCCTATCGCCACGCCGATAACACCGAGTGGAAGTTGGAACAGGCGATCAGCATAATAAAGCGCCGAGGCTCCGCCCTTGAAGCCAAAGGCCAGCACGGTGGCGATGGCGAGATTGATCTGGATCACACCACCGGAAATCAGCCCCGGCACGGAGCGTGCGAAAAGTTTTCTGACGTCAGGGGTGAGGCGGGGCACGCCGGGCCAGATGGGGGCACCAGCACGTGATGCGGCGTACATCACGAATGCGAGTTGGGCCAGGCCCGCCACAGACACAGCCCAGGCCTGCAAGCGGCCGCCTGCGGGTGTGTTGCCAAGGCCCATCCACCATCCCGCGAGATTGAAGGAGATCATGCAGATATTGAGTAGAATGGGCGCGGCAGCGGCGGCAGTAAACCTGCCAAGCGAGTTCAACATGCCGCCAATCAACGCCGTGAGCGTCATGAAGGCCAGATAGGGGAAACAGATGCGCGTCAGTTGCACCGTCAGATCCTGCTTGACGGGGTCTGATACAAAGTCCTTGGCCAGCAACCCGTTGATGCCGTCAAACAGCGGAATGATCCAGGGCATGAAGACCATGCAGAGGCCGCAAAAGATTACGATCCACAGGGCCATGACGGAGAGCGCGTCACGGGCGAAAGCGAAGGCGGTTTTTTCACCATCAGCTTCGGACTTGCCGGCAAACATGGGCACGAAGGCATTGTTGAAGGCGCCTTCGGCGAACAGGGCGCGGAACAGGTTGGGCAGGCGCTGGGCCACCACAAAGGCATCAGCCACCAGGCCGGTGCCGAAGGTGAAAGCTATGAGCTGATCACGGAAGAATCCGAGAAAGCGGCTGAGCAGGGTGTAGCCGCCCACGGTGCCCGCTGATTTGAGAAGTGACATTCCAGCCCTTTACGCTGCCTTGGCAGCAGGAGCAAAGACCTGCATGAGGGTCTGCTCGATCTTGCGGTGGCGTGACACGTTCTCGATCTTCGCCCCTGTCAGGTCCGTCACGTAAAACACGTCGATGACTTTTTCACCAAAGGTGGTGATATGGGCGGAGACGATATTCAGATTCAGCTGGAACAGGGCGTCAGTGAGATGGTGCAGCAACCCCACCCGGTCCAGTCCATTGATCTCCACGACCGTGTGCTTGTTGGAGGATGTATTGTCGATGATGACCCGTGGTTCGACACTGAAAGCATTGGCGCGGTATTCGGGTTTGCGGGCCTGGGCCATGGCATCTTTCAACCGCATCTGACCGCGCAGGGCCTTGGTAATGGTGTCAGCAACGCGCAGCGCACGGCGTTTCTCATCTGACTCATCACCGAATTCACGCTGGATCAAAATCGTGTCCAGGGCCATGCCATCAGTGGTGGTGAAAATCTGCGCGCCGATGATATTGGCATTGGCGGCGGCACAGGCTCCCGTGATGGTCGCAAGCAAGCGTGGATGGTCTGGGGCGTAGATCGTGATTTCGGTGACGGCGGCAAAGGCATCCGATTTCACGTCGGTGGTCACGTCGCGGGCGGCGGCCCGGGCGATCAGCGCCTCGTGGCGCAATTGCTGGTCGACGGGAACCGTGAGCCAGTAGGCATCATAATGGCGGTGCAGGATGGTTTGCTGTTCGGTCTCTGGCACGGCCGCGTGTTTTGACAGGAAATTAGCGTGGGCCTCGGCCACGCGCTCCTTGCGCGTCACCGAGGTGTGGCCGCCTGTGAGCACGGGTTCGGCTTCGGCATAAAGCGTGCGCAGCAATTGGCCCTTCCAGCCATTCCATACGCCGGGGCCAACGGCGCGAATATCAGCAACCGTCAGAATGAGCAGCAGTTTCAGGCGCTCCGGGCTTTGCACGATGGCGGTAAAATCCAGAATGGTCTTGAAGTCATTGAGATCGCGCATCTGTGCCGTCTCACTCATCAACAGGTGATGGCGGATGAGCCACGCCACGGTTTCTGTCTCGGCGGCTGACATGCCAAGACGCGGACACAGTTCGCGGGCGATGCGTTCACCGGCGATGGAGTGGTCCTCATCGCGGCCCTTGGCGATGTCATGCAGAAGACCCGCCACAAACAAGGCCCGGCGGGATTTGAGCGTTGGAAACAGCTTGGCCGAGAGCGGATGATCGCCGGTCAAGGTTCCGGTTTCGAGAGCGCGCAACACGCCTACCGTGCGGATCAAATGTTCGTCCACAGTAAAATGATGGTACATATTGAACTGCATCATGGCCACGATCTTGCCAAATTCCGGCAGAAAGCGTCCGAGCACACCGGCTTCGTTCATGGCACGCAAAATGGTTTCGGGGTCGCCTGAGTCGGTCAGGCAATCCAGAAACAACGCATTGGCGTCTTCGTTCCTGCGCAGCTTGTCATCAATGTGGCGGAGATTGAGCCGCATGCTGTTGAGGGCATCAGGATGGATTTCAATGCCCAAGGTTCCCGACGACTTGAAGATGCGGATGAGATTGACTGGATCTTTTGCGAAGGCATTTTCATCAGCCAGACTGATGCGGCCTGCTTCCAGTTTGAAATCATCGGGCAAGCCTGCGGTGCGCTTTCCTTTGGGCATGAACTTGCCAAACATGCGCGACAGGGAAGGGGCATCCTTCAGATGTTGTGCCTCCAGACTGGCGCAGAAAATCCGGGTGAGATTGCCGACGTCCTTGGCCACGAGAAAATAGTGCCGCATGAAGCGTTCCACATGTTTCAGGCCGCTGTGGCTCTTGTAACCCAAACGTTCTGCGAGTTCGCTCTGGCGGTCAAAGGTCAGTTTGTCTTCGCCGCGCCTGGTGACGAAGTGTAAATGGCAGCGCACGGCCCAGAGAAAATCCTCGGCCTTCCTGAAGCTGCGCAATTCTGCCGGCGTGAACACACCTTTCAAGGCCAGTTCTTCGGTTGAATTGGCGTTGAACAGAAACTTGGCAATCCAGAACAGGGTGTTGAGATCACGCAAACCGCCCTTGCCGTCCTTGATGTCGGGTTCCACGGAATAGCGGCTCTCGCCATATTTAGCATGGCGCTGGTCGCGCTCCGCCAGTTTATCACTGACGAACTGCTTGGCAGATTTTTGTACCACTCCCTTGCGGTAACGCTGGATCAGATCATCGAAGAGAGATTGATTGCCGCAGATGTATCGCGCTTCGAGGATCGAGGTCATGATGGTGTTGTCGGTTTTGACCAGCGCAATGCAGTCTTCGATGGTGCGGGTGGCGTGGCCGACTTTCTGGCGCGCATCCCACAGGGCATAGAGCAGGAATTCGACGACGCGGTCGGTTTCAGGCGTCTTGCCGCTGGGCACCAGAAACAAGAGATCGATATCGGACCCCGGCGCTAGCGTGGCGCGGCCATAGCCGCCTGTTGCAATCACCGACAAGGCTTCGTTGGGGTTGGTCAAACCCACGGCCTTGCAGGCCAATGCGTAAAGACCCTTGATGATGGCATCTTCAGCCGTGGCCAGGGCTTCGGCGCAAAGTGTGCCCTTGCCGTCCAGCTTCAGGCGGGTTTCTGCGGCAGCGCGGGTGTCCTGCAAGATGCTTCGCACCCGGTTGGAAGCAAGATTGCGCAGGGACAGCACATCCTGATCTTCGCGCAACAGGTCATCAAACTGGAAGATTGCAACATCATTCGCCGTCATTGTTTATGTTCTCCAGACGCAAGGCGCTTCAGTTCATAAAGCATGTCATGGGCTTCGCGCGGAGATAAATCATCGGGGTGCACCTGTGACAGGCGTTGACGCAGCTCATCGGCCTTTGACTCCGGCGGTGGCGCTTTCGCTGCGATATTGAACAGCGGTAAGTCCGCCAGCAGGTCTGGCTTGGTGCCCTGGTCGCGGTGTTTTTCCAGTTTTGCCAGCACTTCTTGTGCGCGGGCGATCACGGCAGCAGGCAGACCTGCGAGACGTGCCGCTTGAATGCCGTAACTCCTGTCGGCTGCACCTTCTTCCACCTGATGCAGGAAGACGATGTCGCCCTTCCATTCCTTGACACTCATGGTCATGCATTTGAGGCGTGTGAGAGTGGCCTGCAAGCTCGTGAGTTCGTGGTAGTGGGTGGCGAAGAGGGCACGGCTTCTGTTGTGGGCGTGGAGGTATTCGAGGGCGGCCCAGGCAATCGACAAGCCGTCAAAGGTCGCAGTGCCCCGGCCAATTTCATCAAGGATCACCAGTGACTTTGATGTGGCCTGATTGAGGATGGCAGCGGTTTCAACCATCTCCACCATGAAGGTAGAGCGGCCACGGGCTAGATCATCAGCGGCACCCACTCGGCTGTAGAGACGGTCAACAACGCCAATATGGGCAGAACTGGCAGGCACGTAAGCGCCCATTTGCGCCATGACGACCATGAGTGCATTCTGACGCAGGAAGGTGGATTTGCCGGCCATGTTGGGACCAGTGAGCAGCCAGAGGGCAGTTTCGCTTTCACCCAAGTTGCAGTCATTGGCGATGAAGCGTGATGCACCATCCTTGGCAAGTGCAGCTTCCACAACGGCGTGGCGACCGTCCTTGATGACGAAGCTCACGCCATCGTCGATCACGGGTCTCACGTGATTTTGTTTTCTGGCGAGATGGGCCAGTGACGACAGGCAATCAAGGTCCGCCAAGGCCTGGGCGCAGGAGGAGATTTCGGCTCTGGTGTCGATGACCTGTTGGCAAAAGCCTGCGAACAAGTCCATTTCGATTGCCAAGGCGCGTTCGGCAGCGTGGGAGATTTTCTGTTCGAGGCTTGCAAGTTCCGCCGTTGAAAAGCGCATGGCACCTGCCATGGTCTGGCGGTGGAAGAAGGTGACGGCCCCCGTCTCATCTTTCATGCCATCAGCCTGCGCCTGCGGCACTTCGATATAGTAGCCCAGAATATTATTGTGCTTGATCTTGAGATTCTTGAGGCCGGTGATTGTGGCGTATTGCGTTTGCAGGCCAGCGATGACGCTGCGCGTATCGTCACGCAGTTTGCGGGAGATATCAAGTTCGGAATCATAGCCTTGAGCAATGAAGCCGCCGTCCCTTGCCAGGAGGGGTAGGGATTCGGCTAGGGCGCGTTGCAACGCGTAAGACAACTCAAGAGGCGCTTGCACCAGGATGCCGATGTTTGTGCCGATGACGGGCGGCAGGGATTGGCGCGCCAGTTCCGATGCGATGGCATGGGCGCGGGCAATGCCGATGGCGAGGCTTGCGAGATCGCGGGGTGAGGCACGTTTTGCTGTGACACGGGCCAGCGCCCGTTCGATGTCGGGCACTTGCGAGAGGCTTTCACGGATACCGTCTGTCAGGCGTTCTTCGCCGTGGAAGAAGCTGACCCCATCGAGGCGTTCGTTGATGGCGTCGGCCCGTGCCAAGGGGCGTGACATCAGGGCGGCGAGACGTCTTGATCCGGCCGAGGTCACCGTCTCATCCATCACCTCCAGCAGGCTGCCCGAGCGTGTGCCTTGCATGGATCTCGCCAGTTCGAGATTGGTGCGGGTTGCCGCATCAATCAAAAGCCCCTCGCCTGCCGCTTCGCGGCGCGGCACGCGCAGATGCGGCACTGAGCCTATTTGCGTAAGGTTGATGTAGTCGAGAAGGCTTCCCAAGGCCGCGACTTCGGCACGGGAGAATTCGGCAAAGCCTGCTGTTGTCGCCACATTGAAATGCTGTGCGAGTCGCAGTTCCGCTGTCTGGCTGTCAAAGCGGCTTTGCGGCTGAGGTGAGGGTGCCGCTCCCGTCATGGCAATGGCTTGCTTGATGGCGCTGTCTTCCAGCAGGGCATCGGCCAGCACGATTTCTGAGGGTGCGATACGGGCCATGTCAGCTGCCAGGCGTGTTGCTGTTGTTGCTGTAACTGCAAAATCGCCCGTGGAGATATCGGCATAGGCGATTGCCATGTCACCGGAGCTTTTCAGCAGTACCAAAGTGGCGAGATGGTTTGTGGTGCGCACATCAAGCAAGGAGTCTTCCGTCAATGTTCCCGGTGTGATGAGCCGCACCACGTCGCGCTTCACCACGGATTTGGTCCCGCGTTTCTTGGCTTCTGCGGGATCTTCCAGCTGTTCGCAGACCGCCACCCGGTGGCCATGGCGGATCAGTTTTTGCAGGTAGTGATCCATGGCATGGACGGGCACACCGCACATGGGGATGTCTTCGCCCAGATGTTTGCCGCGCTTCGTCAGTGCAATGCCCAAGGTGCGTGAAGCTTCCACGGCATCATCAAAGAACAGCTCGTAGAAATCGCCCATGCGGTAAAACAGCAAGGAACCCGGATTGGCAGCCTTGACGCCGAGATATTGCGTCATCATCGGCGTGGCAATCGCAGCGGGGCGCTGTTCAGGGTATGGGACGGTGGTATCCATGGTCAGAGCAAGCGTTTTGCGGGTTGCGGCCGGCAATTCAAGCCTCTAGTTTCAGTTTCCGGCAATAAATCCTGAAAGACCTCCCCGCCATGGCCATTCCCCCGCGCAAAGCCCCCCGCCGCTCTTCGGTGACGGATGAGGAGGCGCTGCAATTTCACCAGCGCGGCAAGCCCGGCAAGCTCGAAATCACGCCAACAAAGCCCATGGCCACCCAGCGTGACCTGTCACTGGCCTATAGCCCCGGTGTCGCAGCACCGGTGCGGCGCATCGCTGAAAACCCGGACACGGCCTATGATTACACGGCCAAGGGCAATCTGGTGGCGGTGATTTCGAACGGGACTGCCATTCTGGGTCTGGGTGATCTGGGTGCCCTTGCCTCAAAGCCTGTGATGGAAGGCAAAGCGGTGCTGTTCAAGCGCTTTGCTGATGTCGATTCAATCGATCTTGAAGTCGATACCAAGGACGTAGACGAATTCATTGGTGCTGTGCGCTATCTCGGCCCCACCTTTGGCGGCATCAACCTTGAGGATATCAAGGCTCCGGATTGTTTCATCATCGAACAGCGCCTGCGCGAGCTCATGGACATTCCGGTGTTTCATGATGACCAGCATGGCACGGCGATCATATCCCTTGCCGCCCTGATCAACGCCTTGCAGATCACCGGGCGCTCGTTGAAGGATTTCAAGCTGGTATGCAACGGTGCGGGGGCTGCTGCCATTGCCTGTGTTGAACTGGTCAAATCGCTTGGTGTACCAAATCAAAATGTCATTCTCTGTGACTCGAAGGGCGTGGTTTACAAGGGCCGCACCGAGGGCATGAACCAGTGGAAATCGGCCCATGCCGTGGATACGGACCGCCGCACGCTGGAAGACGCCATGGAGGGGGCTGACGTGTTCTTCGGACTTTCGGTGGCAGGCGCGTTGACGGCGAATATGGTAAAGCGCATGGCGAAAAATCCGATTATTTTCGCCATGGCCAATCCTGATCCGGAAATCACGCCGGAGGATGCCCATGCGGTGCGGGGTGACGTGATCATTGCGACGGGGCGTTCAGATTATCCCAACCAGGTGAACAATGTGCTGGGCTTTCCATACATCTTCCGCGGTGCCTTGGATGTAAGGGCGCGCACCATCAATGACGAGATGAAAATTGCTGCGGCCAATGCCTTGGCAGAATTGGCACGGGAAGATGTGCCGGATGAAGTTGCGGCGGCCTATCACGGCTCGCGGCTGACGTTCGGCAAGGATTATCTGATTCCCGTGCCATTTGATCCGCGGCTGATTTCGCGCATTCCCGTGGCGGTTGCCAAGGCGGCGATGGAGTCTGGTGTCGCCCGGCATCACATTGCAGATCTTGAGGCCTATGCGGCGCAACTTTCAGCACGGCTCGACCCCATCGCTGGCACCTTGCAGACGGTTTATGCCCATGTGCGGGCGAACCCCAAGCGCGTTGTCTTTGCTGAAGGCGAGGAAGACCGGATGATCCGCGCTGCCAATGCCTTCGCGGCATCTGGTCTGGGTACCGCCATTTTGATTGGACGTGAAAGTGTCATCGAGGATACCTTGCATGCTTCCGGCATTGAGTTGTCCGAAAACGTGGAAATCACAAATGCCCGCATTTCCGACCGCAACGTGGATTATGCCAGCCTGCTGTATCAGCGCTTGCAGCGTGACGGCTTTCTCTTGCGTGATTGCCAGCGCATGGCTAACCAGGACCGCAATGTGTTCGGGGCCGCCATGGTTTCAGCGGGTGACGCCGATGCCATGGTCACGGGATTGACCCGCAATTTCTCGGTGGCGCTGGATAACGTCAGGCGGGCACTTGACGTGTCCCCCGGTCACACGGCCATTGGTGTGTCGATGGCGCTGGTGCGGGGTCGCACGGTGTTCATTGCCGACACATCAATCCATGAATTGCCGAACTCGGAGGAGCTTGCCTCCATTGCGCAGGAGGCAGCGGCTGTGGCACGTCGCTTTGGCTATGAGCCGCGCGTGGCGTTTCTGTCCTATTCCACCTTTGGTTATCCCAAGGGTGAGCGTTCGGAATATGTGCGGCGTGCCGTCAAAGTGCTGGAGGGACGCAATGTGGATTTTGAGTTCGACGGCGAGATGGCAGCCGATGTCGCGTTATCAAAAGAGGCGATGTCGCTGTTCCCGTTCTGCCGTCTCACGGGGCCTGCCAATGTGCTGGTGATGCCGGCAGCTCACTCAGCCTCAATCTCCACCAAGATGTTGCAACAGCTGGGTGGCGTCACGGTGATCGGTCCGCTGCTGACGGGCCTCGCAAAGCCTGTGCAGATTGCATCGATGTCGGCAACGACGAATGATATTCTCAATCTGGCAGCGATTGCGGCCTACGACGTGGGGCGGTGAAAGAAGGGACCTCATCCGGCCTTCGGCCACCTTCTCCACGCAAGAGAGCGTGGAGAAGGTGGCCAACAGGCGGATGAGGTCCCTTAGACCGGCGCACCATAGTGATTGAAGTAGCGTGGATTGATGTTGGTCACCGGTAGCACGATCAGCACATCAGTGGTGTTGAATTGCTTGTCGATGACGGCACCCTCGCCGATGTAACAGCCAAGACGCAGATAGGCTTTCACCAGGGTTGGCAGATTGCGAATGACGGCTTTTTGATTGACGTCAGACAGAGGCTTACGCTGCATGTTGACATGCCGATGTTGAAGGGCTGAGACGGCCCAATCCCCACAGGCAGGATTGGCATGCGCTAGAAATGTCAGTTCGTCGGCCAAGGCATTCGCCTCGATGCCGTGCAGACTGGCGCACCCCAGCATCACATCAAGCTTGTGAAAGCGCACGTAGTTCCAGATGCCCTGCCACAGCAGTTCAGCCACCGGCTTGTCGCGAAAACCCTTGACGACACAGGAGCGCCCGACTTCCAGAAACTTCAGGCCGGAGTGACGCTGCAACAGGGGTGCAATGTCGAACTCAGTTTGCGCGTAAAATCCGCCGTTCTTGCCGGCCACGTCCTGGCGCAGCAGGCGGTAGGTGCCCACCAGTTTTTCAGCTTCGGGCGCGTTGTCCCGCGTCACCAGCAGATGATCACAGAAACTGTCAAAACGGTCAGCATCCAGGCGTGTGCTTCTGGCGGCTGCGTCTGGGTTGGCTGACAGTTCTTCATAAAACACTTGATAGCGCAGGCGCTGTGCGGCGCGTATCTCTTCAGGCGTGAGGGCAAGGCGCACCGTCAGGCCATTGCGTTGGGCCAGAATCATGGTGCGGGTATCTAGCAACATGTAGCTCATGTTGCACCTTGAACATGCAGACGTGACAGGGCTGTGACGGCGTCACGCTGCCTTCACACGGACCAGATGGGCGAGAGCCTCATCAAGATCTGCCCGGTCAAAGGGTTTGGAGAGATGGCCATTCATGCCAGATGCAAGGCAAGCCGCAACGTCTTCCTGCCTTGCATTGGCGGTCAGGGCCAACACGGGCATAGGACGCAATGATTTTTCGTGTTCCGCGCACCGCAAAGCGCGCGTTGTGTCGTGGCCATTTAGTTCGGGCATTTCGATGTCCATCAAAACGGCGTCGAACTTTCGATCCAGCGCCAAAATCTGAAGCGCAGCTTTCCCCGAAGTGGCCAGACAGGCTTCGTGACCCGCCTTGTTCAACATGGTCTTCGCCAGCAATGCATTGACAGGTGTATCTTCCACCAGCAACAAGCGCAACTTTCTGGCTTTGCGCGCGGTCTGACCGATGCGATGCAGATGGGCTGTCTGCTCAGCCAGATGCTGGCTGTCGCGTTCGGTCAACTGGCGTACCAGCGTGGAGCGTCGGACGGGCTTCATCAAGTATCCTGTGGTCGGACGTGCCAGCAACTTGCCACGTGTGCGGCGCTCTTCCGGATTCAGGGTGAGCCAGATTTGTGGCACTGGCTTTTTCTGACGGTTGCGGCTGCGGGCCATGCGATGCAACAATGCTGCGGCCCTGGCATCAGTGATGACGGCCGTTGCTGCGCCGGACAGAATCTCTGCCAGTTCGGTGGCACTTACGCCAACCACACTGGTTGTTGCCCCTTCACCCTCGAGACTTTTCTGCAGGTCGTAGCGCATCATGGTGTCAGCCAGGGCAAGAACATAATGACGGCCTGTCAAACGGTTTTCCGCCAGGTGCGGTCCAACAATGGCAAGCGGCAGTGTGACGATAAAGGTGCTGCCAACACCGGAACTGCTTTCAAGTTGCAGCAAGCCACCCATGTTTTCCAAAAGGGATTTTGATATAACAAGGCCCAGCCCCGTGCCGCCAAAGCGTTTTGCCGTCTGGTCATTGGCCTGCACAAAATCCGCAAATAGCCGCGACTGTTCAGCCGCACTCATGCCAATACCCGTGTCGCGCACCTCAAGGCGCAAGGCACCCTGTTTCATGCTGGCGCGAATGGATACGCCGCCAGAGTCCGTAAACTTGATGGCATTACCTGCGAGATTGAACAACACCTGGCGCAGATGCAAATCACGGAAGGGCAGCACATCTGGCACATCGGCGGCGATGCATGATGAGATATCGATACCCTTGGCATGGGCGCGGGGGGCCAGCAACTCGGTGACGTTTTCGATGACGGAGGCCAGATCAACGCTGGCACTCTTGTGCGGATCCGCATGTTCCGACTTGGCGCGGTCCAGCATCTCATCCAGAATCGAAAGCAGGGTGCGGCCTGAGGCGTGGGCGATGCCGGCATAGTTTTTCTGCTCCGCTGTCAATTCGGTTTCGAGCAGCAGGCCCAGCATGCCGATGACGCCATTGAGAGGGGTGCGAATTTCATGGCCCATGGTGGCCATCATGCGTTTGGTATCGGGGGCACTATGCGTGAGCGAAGGCACCGCTTTCACGGCGTGTAGATGTTGGTTCTGGGCGCGGGTACTGGTGAGAACATTCCACATCACGCCGAGCGCCGAAAGCATCGAACCACCGATAAGTGCGGCACCGGCCAGAATCAATTGTTCCTGCAAGGCCAGTTGATGGGCGATGCGGATGACACCCACCATCAACACCACCGCTGCAAGCACCAGCACAGGCCAGGTCAACTGTCCGTCGTTGGCGGTGACGGGGGCAGTGTCAGTTGACCGCCGCATGGGATGGGACTGGCGGGATTGATAGGTATCAGACATGTATAGCGCTCAATTTCTCGTGGGAGAATTGTCGCGGGTTTTAGTTACATTTTAGGCTTCGTGCCTCCGGCCGCTGCATTCGCGGTTAAGTCTAGGTAAAGATTCAGGCGGCGGCGCGCATGGAGGCTGGCTTCTGGCGGTAACTCAAGGCTTCGGCCAGGTGCAGCCGCGAGATCGTTTCGCGGTGATCCAGGTCGGCGATGGTGCGGGCCACACGCAGGACACGGTGAAAACCCCGGGCTGACAGGTTCATGGCATCGGCTGCATCGCGGATCAGGGCCTGGCCCTTGTCATCCAGCACCGCTATTTTTTCGAGCACATGCCCGTCGGCTTCGGCATTCAAGCGCAATTCGGGTAGAGCCAGGTCAAGGTAGCGCTGATGCTGGATGGCGCGGGCCCTGGCGACACGCAAAGCCACATCGAGGCTTTTTTCCTTGGGCGGTGGCAAGGTGAGGTCCGAGGCCTTGACTGCGGCCAGTTCCATCTGAATGTCCATGCGGTCCAGCAGCGGACCTGAAATCCGGCCCTGGTAGTCCGCAGCGCAGCGTGGGCCTTGCCTGCAGGTATGGCCCGGTTCACCGGTCATACCGCATTTGCAGGGGTTCATGGCGGCCACCAGCTGGAAGCGGGCGGGAAAGGTGATGTGGTAGTTCGCCCGTGCGATCTGGGTTTCGCCCGTCTCCATGGGTTGGCGCAGGGCCTCCAGCACACGGGGCTGAAATTCCGGCAGTTCGTCGAGAAACAACACGCCGTGATGGGCCAAGGCCATTTCGCCGGGTTTGGCCTTCACTCCGCCGCCTACCAGCGCTGGCATGGAGGCGGAGTGATGGGGCGAGCGGAAGGGTCTGCGGCGCGACAGTTGGCCCGATTTCAGTTCGCCGCCCAGTGACGCAATGATGGAAATGTCCAGCATTTCCTTCGCTTCCAGCGGCGGCAAAATCGAAGGCAGGCGTTGTGCCAGCATGGATTTGCCAGCGCCCGGCGGTCCGACCATCAAGAAGTGGTGGCCGCCAGCCGCTGCCACTTCCAATGCACGTTTGGCGGCTTCCTGGCCCTTGATATCGGCCATATCGGGGAGGAGTGAATCATCAGCCTGCACCTGGGGCTTGGGCCGCGTGAGGACCTGTGTGCCCTTCACGTGGTTGATCAGCTGGATCAGCGATTGGGGTGCCAGTATATCCAGCTCTTCCCCTGCCCATGCGGCTTCAGCCCCGGAGGCCTTGGGGCAGATCAAGCCCAGATCATTGCCAAGGGCTGCCATGGCTGCGGGCAAAGCCCCCGCAATGGCAAGGATCGATCCGTCCAAGGCGAGTTCGCCAAGCACGGCATAGCGCCCGAGAAAGTCCGGCGGTATGACCCCCAAGGCTGAAAGTACGGCCAAGGCAATCGGCAAATCATAGTGGCTGCCCTCCTTGGGCAGGTCCGCAGGCGAGAGATTGACCACCAGCCGCTTGCCCGGCAGCGCCAGCCCAATGGCATGCAGGGCCGCGCGCACGCGTTCGCGGCTTTCACCCACAGCCTTGTCGGGCAGTCCCACCAGCATGAAATTGGTTTGCCCCGACACAAATTGTGCCTGGCAATCCACCACAACCCCTTCCACCCCCTGAAAGGCAATTGTTGAACAGCGTGATGTCATGGTCTTGTTCCCGTCTACAGCCCCTAGCCTGAAGATAAGACGTTAGACGAAAGCAAATCCGTCGCGCAAGAACAAAAATGGAACGGCTATCGTTTGGCATGCTCGAGTCGTTTGCGCATGGCTCGGGTGGCACCTGGGCCTGCAGAAATCGTCAGGTTGTCCAATGTCACCTTGGTGCCTGCGCTGGTTTCAAGACACAGCGGCAGGATTTTTGCGCCGGATTGCAGTTCGGTGAGCACGATGGGTGCACCCTCTTTTGCGTGAATCCATCGATCCCCCCATTGCATGATTGCCGCCAAAACCGGCAGGAGGTCGCGACCCTTGGGCGTCAGGACATAGCGGTAAATGCGGGCATTTTCGGGTGACCGGGTGCGGGACAAAATGCCGTTTTGCACAAACATGACAAGCCTGCTCGCGAGGATATTGCGCGCCACACCGATGCGCTCATGAAATTCGTCAAAGCGGGTCGAGCCCATCACGGCCTCGCGAATGATGAGAAGGCTCCAACGCTCCCCGATCAACTCCAGTGAAGCTGCGATGGAACATCGTATATCAGCACGAGACATCATGGCACAGCAGGTCCTTGGCTTTATAGTTGCATATTGCAACTTCGCGTCTATAGTTGCAATTCGAAACTACAGCATGGAGACCGTTCCGTCATGTATCATTTCATTGTCAAGCGCCGCATCCGGGCCCTGTTTGCAGAAGCCAATCGCGGCAATTTCCAGGCGATCATCGACTCCCTGGCGTCGACCTTCGTCTATCGCTTTGTTGGTGACACGCCGCTCGGGGGAACGCGGACCAAAAAACTGTCGATGAAACTCTGGTTTGAACGGATTTATCGTTTGGTGCCCGATGCCAAGCTGAACCCCCAGATGATCGTCGTGGAAGGCCCACCCTGGAACACGCGGATCATGACCTACGTGAAGTTTAACGGAACACTGCCACCTGTGGGTTCAAAACCAGGCGCACAATACGAAAATGAAGTGATGCAACTGCTCAGCTTGAAGTGGGGGCGAATAAACTCTGTACTGACAATTGAGGACACTTTGCGCTTTGCCAATGTTTTGCCCCTGCTTGCCAAAGCTGGGATCGCCGAGGCCACCGCCGCGCCGATTTCAGATGTGGCCTAACGCGCCAACGTCTTCACCACATCTGCAACGCCGCGCACATCATCTACAGCAAAAAAGCGGGGCGTATGTGCTGGCACCTCTTCGTGTTCATGATCCCAGAGTATGTCGTAGGGCACGTAGACACCATAGCCTCCTGCCGCGATCATCGGCAGCACATCGGAGCGGATTGAATTTCCGGCCATTATCGTTCGCTCTGCGGCACCGCCATGACGCTTGCAGATTTTCTGGAAGGTTTCAGGCTTCTTGTCGGAGACAATCTCCACCGCTTCAAAATAACGGGCAAGGCCCGAGGCCAGCACCTTGCGCTCCTGGTGATGCAGTTCGCCTTTTGTGATGAGGAGGAGGCGGTGGCTGTTGTGCAAAGCTTTCAGGGTGTCCTCCACGTGAGGCAACAATTCAATATCATGATCCAGCATGTCACGGCCCATGGTAATGAGCTTGCTGATGGTTGCTGCATCCACGGCACCACCTGAAATCGCGATGGCGGTTTCAATCATCGAGAGGGTGAAGCTCTTGATGCCGAAGCCATAGAGCTTGATGTTTTGTGTTTCGGCCGTGTTCAATTGCACCCGGGCGTCAACAGCGGGCATGTAGTTTGAAAACATCTCGCCAAAGCGCAGTTGGGCTGCGTCGAAGTGGATGAGATTATGCCAGAGCGTATCATCGGCATCAAAGGCGACGAGATCAAGTCCGCTCACAGCCTGGCCTCGATGGCATCCCAGATCATGGCAGCAATGTCTTTGCCGCCAAAGCGTTTGACTTGGCGAATGCCTGTGGGCGAGGTGACGTTGATTTCGGTGATGTAGTCGCCGATGACATCAATACCGGTGAATATCAGGCCACGTTTCTTCAGGTCCGGCCCCAGGGCTTCGCAGATTTCATATTCGCGTTTCGTCAGTGTTGCGGGTTCCGCAATCCCGCCTGCATGCATGTTGGAGCGGTTGTCATGGGCGGCGGGAACGCGGTTGATGGCACCAGCAACCTTTCCGTCGACGAGAATGATGCGTTTGTCGCCCTTGCGCACATCCTTCAGATATTTTTGCGCTATCCAGGGTTCCTTGTAGGCTTGAGCAAAGAGTTCCAGCAGAGATGAGAAATTCTGGTCTGTGGTGCTGGTGCGGAATACGCCCGCACCACCATTGCCATAGAGCGGTTTCAGGATGATGTCGCCGTGGGCGCGTCGGAAGGCTTCGATTTCCATGACGTCTTGACTGATCAGCGTGTCAGGCATGAATTGCCGCCAGTTCAACACATAGAGTTTTTCCGGCGCATTGCGCACTTCTGCGGGATCATTGACGACAAGGGTCTTGGGGTGGATGGTTTCCAGCATGTGGGTTGCGGTGATGTAACCCATGTCAAAGGGCGGGTCCTGCCGCATCAGGATCACATGCTGCGTGGCAAGGTCGATTTTTTCAGACGCAGCCGCCGTGACATGATGTCCCTTTTCGTCGCGCACCACCACTTGTTCGCCCCGCGCCGAGAGCACGCCACCCTGCAGAGCCAATGCCTTCACGTGAAAATGAAACAGTGTATGGCCGCGCCGTTGCGCCTCAAGCATCATGGCGAAGGTGGAATCGCCGGTAATGTCGATGGATGAAATCGGGTCCATCTGGACGGCGACGTTGAGTTTCATGGTTCAGTGGTTCCCGTCGAAGGCGTTTTTGATATGTGTGGGCCAGAGGTAAGAAGGAACGGCGACAATGTCAAACCGCTGATAGCCTTTGGCAGCCACTTCATCGCGCGATGTGTAAAAAGCTGCGGCAGATGAAATGCGTTTGCTCTGATACTGGGTGACGGCCATCACGCCATCGTCAACAGTTGCGCGCGCCTTCACTTCGATAAAGGCCGTGGTGCCGCCGCGCCGCATGATCAGATCAATCTCGCCCGCTGGGGATTTGAACCGCCGCACCAGCAGCCGGTAACCCTTGAGCCGCAAATACCAGAGAGCAACGGTCTCGGCGCGATGGCCGTGCTTTTCCGCATCCTGGCGTGAACGTTTCACGCCTTTCCCTTCAGAGCGAGAATGCGGGCATAGACATCATCACGGGACAGGCCGAGTTTTTTCGCAACCATGGACGCGGCTTTTCCGGACGCATGGTCAAGCAAAGCGGTTTCAATGGCCTTGGTAATGTCTTCATCCGTCAGCGACTCGGGGGCTTTTTCCTGCGCCCCGATGATGATGACGAACTCACCCTTGATGGCGGGTTTTGCTGCCAGCATTCCGGCAATCTGCGATGCCGTGCCACGCAACGTCTCCTCGTGCAGTTTTGTCATCTCACGGGAAACCGAAAGCAGTCGCTCGCCCATGACTTTCTGAATATCTTCCAATGCATCCAGAATGCGATGGGGCGATTCATAGAGGGCGACAGTTTCCGCCCGGTCATCAATATCGCCCAGTACTTTCAGGCGTTCATTTTTCTTCTGTGGCAGAAAGCCGAGGAAGGTGAAGCGATCCGTGGGCAAGCCGGAGAGTTGCAATGCGGGCAACAATGCCGACGCACCGGGCAAGGCTTCGACGTTCAAGCCCGCCGCCACACAATCCCGCACCAACGGAAATCCAGGGTCTGAAATCAATGGCGTTCCCGCATCACTGACGAGGGCGATAATCTGGCCTGACTGTATCGCTGCGATGATGGATGCGCCGGCAGCATCGCTGTTATGATCGTGATAAGGCTTCAGTTTGCTCTTGATGCCGAAGCGTTCGAGCAGGCGGGGCGTGACGCGGGTGTCTTCGCAATAAATTACATCGGCAAAGGCGAGCACATTCAGGCTGCGCAACGTCATGTCGCCCAAATTGCCGATGGGGGTTGAAACCAGATAGAGGCCAGCCTCCAACGAGGTGGCGGGAATGGCGTGGGCACCAATGTGATAGGACTTGTCGCTCATGCCCGTCAGTTTAAATCAATCCGCCAATTCGGCAATCACTGCGTTGAGCAATCGGCGACCCGCTTGCGTGGCAACAAGTCTGGTATTGCTGCGCATCTCGATAAAACCCAGATCGGCCATCGCTGTGATCTTGTCTTGAGCCATGGGCTTGCCCGCCAAAGTTTCATAGCGGATGAGGTCGATGCCCTCGTCGATACGCAAACCCATCAACAGCATTTCGCGGGCTTGGGCTGCCGGATTTGTCGCCTCATCCTGAACGAGGCCATGGCCTTTCGCCTCAACCAACTTGCGCCAGGTCTCGGGATGTTTCTCGGTGGCAGTGGCGAAGGTAACATTGCGGTCGACCAGACGGCCATGGGCACCGGGGCCGACGCCCACATATTCGCCGTAACGCCAATAGAGCAGATTGTGCTGGCTTTGGTGGCCAGCCTTGGCGTGGTTGGAAATTTCATAGCAGGGCAAGCCAGCCTTGCCCGTCAACTCTTGCGTCAGGTCGTAGAGATCGGCCGAGAGATCATCATCAGGAATTTGCAGTTTGCCTGCGGCGAACAGATCGGCATAGCGGGTCTCAGGTTCGATGGTGAGTTGATAGAGCGACATGTGGCCCTGCTGTTCTCCCAGGGCGCGGGTGAGTTCGGTACGCCAGCTTTCCAGGGTTTGCTGTGGTCTGGCGTAGATCATGTCGAAGGAGACGCGGGGGAAGATTTGCGCTGCGAGTTTGAATGCGGCGAGTGCTTCATCAGGTGTATGCTGGCGGCCCAGGGCTTTGAGATCCGCTTGGTTGAGGGCCTGTACGCCCACGGACACACGGTTCACGCCAGCGCTGCGGTAGCCACGAAAGTTTTCGGCTTCGACACTCGTAGGATTGGCTTCGAGCGTGATTTCGGCATGTTGCGCCATGGACCACAAGACTGCGATGCCCTCCAGCACCTGGGCCACGGCTTTTGGCGGCATCAGAGAAGGTGTGCCACCACCGAAGAAGATGCTGGACACCGTGCGGCCGGATGTTCGGGTGGCCATGTATTTCAGTTCGGCCACAAGCGCATCGGCAAAGCTGGTTGAATCCACCGCTTCATGGCGCACATGGCTGTTGAAATCGCAATAGGGGCATTTGGCCTTGCAGAAAGGCCAGTGGATGTAAATGCCAAAAGCAGGGTTCAAGACAACCACCCCCTCCCGGCTTCGCCGTACTCCCCCGGCCCAAGGGCCGAGGGAGAAAATAGCTTTTCTCCCTTTGTGAAGCTGGGGGAGTACCCCGAAGGGGGGCGGGGGTGGTTGATGTTCAAAACAGATCTTTCAACAACAGAGTCAAAGCCCTCGCCCGGTGCGAGATTTTGTTTTTCTCGTCATGCGTCATCTGCGCAAACGAAAGGTTCGCACCTTCTGGCACAAATACCGGATCGTAGCCGTGGCCGAAAGCGCCCACAGGTGGCCAGGTCAAATGACCCGGAGCCGTTCCAACATAAATCCGCTCCCCGCCGTCAGGCCACAGCACCAGAAGTGTGCAATTGAACGAAGCCTTGCGTTGCGCCGGTGTTATGGCTCTAGCGGCCTGCAATTTTTCCTCCACCGTACGCATGGCCATCATCCAGTCGCGCGATGGTCCGGCCCAGTCGGCGGTGTAGACACCGGGATCGCCGTTGAGGGCGTCAACGCACAATCCGGAATCATCGGCCAGCGTGATCATGCCTGTGGCTTCCATCGCAGACCTGGCCTTGATGCGGGCATTGCCAATGAAGTTGTTTTCGGTTTCCTCAGGCTCGGCGAGACTTAATTCTCCGGCACTTACCACCTCAACACCAAGCGGCCCGAACAGTTCGCGGAACTCTTCAAGTTTGCCCTTGTTGTGGGTGGCGATCAAGATTTTCTGGCCGCGCAGCGAGCGCATCAGGCAACGGCCTGCTTCTGCATGCGCACGAGATCAGAAATGCCGGACTTTGCCAGAACCAAAAGCTCATGCAGTTGTGCTTCGCTGAAAGGTTCTCCCTCGGCAGTGCCCTGGATCTCCACAATGCCGCCGGCGCCTGTCATGACGAAGTTGGCATCGGTTTGCGCCGTTGAGTCTTCGGGATAATCGAGGTCTGAAACGGCCACGCCCTGATAGATACCGCAAGAGAGTGCTGCCACATTATCCTTCAACGGCCAGGTCTTGAACATGCCCCGGGCGTCCATGCCTTTGAGGCAATCGTAAAGTGCGACCCACGCTCCGGTGATTGACGCCGTACGGGTGCCGCCATCGGCTTGCAGCACATCGCAATCCAAAGTGATCTGGCGTTCGCCCAAGGCGGTCAAATCCACCACGGCGCGGAGCGAGCGGCCAATCAGGCGCTGGATTTCCTGGGTGCGGCCTGATTGCTTGCCGTGGGCTGCTTCGCGCCGCATGCGCTCATGGGTGGCTCTGGGCAACATGCCATATTCCGCCGTGACCCAACCCTGGCCCTTGCCCTTCAACCACGGCGGCAGCTTTTCGTCCAGCGACGCCGTGACCAGCACGTGTGTGTCACCAAATTTAACAAGACAGGAGCCTTCAGCATGTTTGGTGAAACCTCGGATAAACGAGATGTCGCGGAGCTGGTTGGGTTGACGGCCTGATGGACGCATGGGGTATTCCTTTTTGAGTTCGCCGCCTTCTAGAACAACTTCGCTTGTAAAGGAAAGCGCAGAGACCCTATCTTGCAGGCATGACGATGCAGAAACCCACCGAGACGTCGACCAGCCTGCTGACCTCCATGGACCAGCGGGCACGGGATGTATTCAAGCATCTGGTGGATACCTATCTCGAAACCGGCGAGCCTGTTGGGTCGCGCACCATTTCGAAAGGTCTTCCCGCAACCCTGTCTCCGGCCTCAATCCGCAACGTGATGATGGATCTGGAGGACGCAGGCCTGATTGCCTCGCCACATGCGTCCGCAGGGCGAATCCCCACGAATGTTGGTCTGCGGTTTTTTGTCGATGCGTTATTGCAAGTCGGTTCCATCACGGCGGACGAGCGGGCCCGCATTGATGCCCAGGTGAAGGCCTCGAACCGCCAGCGCAAGGTGGAGGATGTGCTGGGGGATGCCACATCCATGCTCTCAGGATTGTCGCAGCATGCGGGCGTGGTGCTGACGCCGAAGCTCAATGCCCGTTTGAAGCACATGGAATTCGTCAACCTGGCGGCGGGACGTGCCCTGGTTATTCTGGTGACGGAGGACGGCAATGTTGAAAACCGGGTGATTGATGTGCCTGCTGGCCTGCCGGCCTCGGTGTTCATGCGGGCCACGAACTATCTGTCAGCCAAGGCTGAAGGCAAGACATTGGCGGAAGTGCAAAGCTTTGTGGCGCGGGAAGTTGAAAATCTGCGGCGTGAGCTGGATGATGTCTCGGCACGCCTTGTACAGGGCGGGCTTGCCGTGTGGTCCGGCGAGAACAACCCGGATGAAAAATCCCTGATCGTGCGGGGCCAGGCCAATTTGCTGGAAGACACCAGGGCGGTGGCAGACCTTGAACGCATCCGCCGCCTGTTCGAAGACATTGAGAACAAGAAGGAATTGGCCGGGCTGCTGGGCTCTGCGGAACAGGCAGAAGGGGTGCGGATTTTCATTGGGGCAGAAAGCCGGATGTTTTCGCTGTCGGGATCATCACTGATTGCCGCCCCGTTCCGCAATGAAGATGACAAGATTGTGGGTGTGCTCGGCATCATCGGGCCGACGCGGCTGAATTACGCCCGTATCATTCCCATGGTGGATTATACGGCAAAAGTGGTGGGCAAGCTTCTGTCTTGATTTTTGGGCTGTCACAGCCGATATGCAGCGCTGAAAATCAATGACATTCCGGGACTTGTGATGAGCGAAACGCCTGAACACCAAAATCCGACAACTGAGGCTGAGAAACTGGAAAAGCTGGCCGACGAATTGCTGGGAGAAAACCAGCTTGACCCTGTGGAACAAGAAGTTGTGGCCCTGCGTGAGGAAATTGCCGCGTCCAAGGACCGTCTGTTACGCTTTGCGGCGGAAGCTGAAAATACCAAGAAGCGTCTGGAGCGCGAAAAGGCCGAGGCCACGCTTTATGCCGCTTCGAATTTTGCCAAGGATCTTTTGGGTGTGGCTGACACCTTGTCGCGCACCTTGGCCGCTGTGCCTGAAGAGGAACGCGACATCATTGATGACGTGATGAAGAAATTTCTGATCGGTATTGAAATGACCGAGCGGGAATTGCTCAACGTGTTCCAGCGCCATAACCTGCGCAAGATGGAAACCGTGGGGCAGAAGTTTGATCCCAATTTCCATCAGGCTCTGTTTGAAGTGCCAACATCGGAAAAGCCACCGGGCACGGTGATGCAGGAAATCCAGTCGGGCTACGTGGTGGGTGAACGCTGCCTGAGGCCGGCGCTGGTGGGTGTTGCAAAGGCTGAAGGATGACGATCAAGCTCCCAGCCTGAGGTTTCCAGGCTGGGCGGTTTCATTGCATCAGGCAGACCTTGCGGCCTTGGTGGCCTTGCCCCACCAGACGAGGTCTTTCAGCATCAGCAATGCTGATGGCTTGATGACATCGATGATGGTGTCAAAGGGCTGTTTGCCCATGCCGGGATGCACCTTCACGAATTCACCGCCTGCGATGTGTACGCTGTTCCTTGTGCTGACCATTTGCAGTTCCGAGGCAATGCCACGGGCATGTTCGACCGCGCGGGCGGCTCCCATCATGCCATAGCCGACGAAGCCCACGGGCTTGTGACCCCATTCAACGGAACATTGGTCAAAAGCGTTTTTTAGCGAGGCGGGAACGGAATGGTTATATTCGGGCGTGACGATGATGTAACCATCAAATTCGCCGACTTTCTTCTGCCATGCTACGGCTTTGGGATCGCTGCTTGGCATCCAGGCGTTGGACGCCATTTCATTGAACAGGGGCAGATCGAAACTTTTAAGATCGACCAATTCGGCATCGATTGCGGCATCGGCCTTGGCGAGTTCATAAATCCATTGCGCTGGCACCGGGCCAAAGCGCGCATCGCGGGTGGCACCGATGATAACGGCGATTTTCAGTTTCGACATTGTTGTCTCCATTGCGTGAAAGTGTAAACCTCGGCTTACGCCGAAGGTCCACGTCAATGTAGGACATAAAATCTGTAATTCAAGAAATCACAATAACTCAAGACTTGACCATTACTGCGGTCGCTTGCGGTGCGGTGGTGGCCGGCTTCAGGCTTTCAGTCAAAAGCTGAATTTGGTGATGAAGCAATTTCCCCAACTGCGAGCGTCCAATCGGGAAATCCTGCACACGTTGCAGGAACATGACGTCGAAGTTGGTGTTGCCTTCGAGAACCACCGGGCCGTCGGGCGTCACGGCAATGTCCCAGCCGATGACTGCGCGATGGGAAAAAGCGCGGTGGGCCGCCACGGCCAACGCACAGGTTTCGGCCCACAGCGGCATCTGCCGTCCAGGAATGGCGGCTTTGGTGACGGGGTGGTGCATGAAGCGGTAGTGGGAGGTGCGCATGCTGTCTCCCGTCATGTCGCCGAGAAGTCCTGTTTGCATGTCAATGGGCGAGGCATATTCGCCGTCAGACAGCGTGGATTTCCAGCGCGGCTCCAACTTTGAGATCAGTCGCAGCATGGCCATACAGGCTTCGGGTTCACCCGCTTCGTTGAGACAGGTAATCACGCGAACCGTCAGCAGGGATTGATCGGCGAGATCGGCCAAAGCCTTGTGGTTGCGCAACAGGGCTTGCACCAGCAGCGGCTTCCTGTTGGCGCAGGTCTTCAGTCTTGCCAGCAAACTCTGACGCGACAAGATCGTGCCATCAGGCATGATATGGGACTCCCGCCCATTGGACCTGATGACAAAGGTGCCTTCCGCCCCCATGCCATTTTGCGGCTTGACAAAGAGATCAACGTCCAGGGCCTCGGCTGCATAATACTGGGTGACAGTCTGGGGTGTCACATGCAGCAGCGCACCGGCCTGCCTGATGCTGCTGTCGCGGCACATCTTGGCAAACAGCAGCTTGTCAGACATTTCATTACCCGTATGAGATTTCGGGAGGCGATTGTTCAGCCGCGTGAAAAGACCGTTCTTGGTTTCGAAGCGGGTGAGATAGCTGTCGCTGTCATGGCTGCGGTTTGTGCGCCACAATTCCAGGGCATAGTAGCTCGGCGGATCAATCCCACGCTGGAACCACAGGCGTGTCATCTCCATGATCTGCCGGTGGACGGGAATGTGGACTGCGTTCTTCAGGCTTTTACCGGCGTAAATGGCAAGGCACAGCACCGTGATTGCAATGATGGCCGTACGGCCACTGGCGAAATAAATCGCCCGTGTGGGCGGATGGCGGGGCGTGCCCATGAGCTTGGCAGACGTGAACAAGCGCCGCGCCCGCCCGCCCAGGGCTTCCACAATCTGTGCGTCGGGTAAAACCATGGTCACAAGGATCAGTCCGCTGGCGTCGTGAATAAGTCACGGCAGTCATGGGACATTAAACCCTCAGGATTGCGACGGCTGGATTAACTCTTGGTAAGTCGGACGGCTGAGGTCACAGCCCTTGCCACCTCAAATGCCTTTGGCATCATCGCAGCATCTTGAAGGCGTGGAACCAGTCGTTCTTGGCAAAGCCCGGGATGCACCACAGCATGCACAGGGGCTCAATGGCCCGGGCAGCCGCTGCGGGCCCCATGTCTTCCACATCCCAGCCAAGCTGATCAAGGATTTTTGCGACCGTGGCCTTTGCGCCGTCATTGTTGCCCGCAATGAACATGCTGGGTCTGCCCGCTTTGAACACCGGATTGACCATGGCGGGCGCACCAACGGAATTCAGGGCTTTGACAAAAAACGCGCCCGGGACTTTCGCCTGAAGCCGTTCCATCAGAGACTGGTTTATATCGGTGAAATAGGTGAGTACGCCGTTTTCCGGTGGGGCATCTGCGATTGGGTTGGTGACGTCGATCACCGGTTTGCCCACGAGATGAGCAGCACCAGCCGTTTCAAGTGCTTTTTCTGCGGCAGTCCCTTTCACTGCCAGAACGACGGTTTCACCAAATTTGGCAGCTTCTGCAACGGAGGCGACTTTTGCCTTGGGTTGGGCTTTCAGGAAATCCGCCAGTTTTGCGGGATCGCGCGTGCCCAAGGTGACCTCATGACCATGTTTGATAAAGCCTGCTGCCAGCGTTGTGGCAACGCTGCCAGATCCGATAATACCAATTTTCATGTTGCTCTCCTGTGTTTGGGCAACTGACGTGGGGCGGACGAAGACAGTGTTCAAGTCCCCGCAGGAGGTATTGTCACCCGCCGCATCGTCAAATTAATCCGCCCGCCATCCTTCAACAGCGTCGATGTTCCAGCATAAACCCGGTCGATGCCATGAAAGCACAGGCGCGCGTCGCCTCCCATGACTAGCACATCGCCTGACGTCAGTTTCACGGATTGCGTCTTGCCGCCGCGTGTTGAACCGCCCCAACGAAAGAGGGCTGTGTCTCCGAGAGAGACGCTGACTACCGGAGCTGAGAAATCCTGTTCGTCGCGGTCCTGGTGCAGGCCCATTTTGGCTGTCAAGCTGTAGAAGTTGACGAGGCAGGCCTGGGCTTGGTGCGGGTACTCGGCGACGTCGGTCCAGAGCGCCTTCAAAATCTCCGGCATGGCGGGCCAGGATTGATTGGTGGTGGGGTGGTGGGCTTGATAACGGTAGCCTTGCTCCCGGTCTGAGACCCAACCCAATTCACCCAGATTGGTCATGCGGACGCTGAAAGGGGTTCCCGTGCGCGGCATCACGGGGGTGAAGAGCGGGGCTTCGGCTACGGCGTTGCGCAGGATAGCGAGCAGCTGTTCTTGTGCTGTCTGGCCAAAATAGCCGGGGAGGTGGCGCATTCCGTTGCTCATGGGATTTTGCTATAAGGCTTTGCGGCGGGGGCTGCAAAGGATTGGACATGAAAGACTGCAAGCTCATACGCGGCGGCGCGGCGTTTCACGGCAAACAGGACCTTGATTATTTTGCCGGGATTTCGGCGGAGAGTGCAAACGCTGACGCCATCTGCATGCATATGGTGGTGATACCCCCCGGTGGCCGCGCCAAGGCCCATTACCATGAGGCCCATGAAACGGCGATCTACATGCTCGAGGGGGTGTCAGAAATGCTTTATGGCGAGAAGCTGGAAAAGCACATGCGCATCGAGCAGGGGGATTATCTCTACATTCCCCCCGGCATGCCACACCAACCCTATAATCCGACAGACAAGCTGGCGCGGGCGATTATTGCGAGGACAGACCCGAAGGAGCAGGAGAGTGTGGTGCTGATTTGAGTTTTTGACTGCATTGTGTTACAAACGACTGCAGGAAATAACGATGTCCGTTGAAAGCCCCACAATCTCGATACGATTGCCCAAGGCATCGCTGAAGAGCCTCGACAAAGCTGTAAAGGCAACGCGGCGCAGCAGGTCCTATCTTATGCGCGAGGCTTTGGACCATTACTTGGCTGCTATTGAGAAAAAAGAGTCCGCCCTCGAAGCCAAGCCCCTCAGCAGCTTGATGGCGATGCGTGGAATTGCATCAAAAATGGGCGTACCGCACCGCACAGCCGAAGAAATAAACGCTCATATCCGGTGGCTGCGTGACAGTGATTGAGCAGGAGTTTCCACCGCTCGACGGGGCTGTTTATGTGGATTCCAACATTTTCATCTATCTTTTCGAGGACGCAGCGGAGCGCGCAGACAGGGCCGAAAAACTATTTGTGCAGATGGCGCTGGCTGGTGGAAACATCGTGACCAGTGAATTGACGCAGGCTGAATGTAGCTACAAGCCGGCGCGGGACAAGGACACGGTTCTGATTGCGATGTACGACGAGTTTTTCGAGCGAAGCGGCAATGTCGCTTTGGTTGCCTTAACGGGCGCTATTGTGAAAGAAGCGGCCATTCTTGGAGGAGGCCTTGGTCTCAAACTGCTTGGCGCCATACATTATGCATCGGCGGTCAAGGCCGGGTGCAAGATTCTCATCAGCGGAGACCGGCAATTCAAGTCAGGCCCCGGCTTGGCCGTCATCCACATCTAACTTACCTGGATTGTACTCATCACAAGTTCTTGAACCGCAGGAAACCTCTCCCTATATACCGCCCGAACGCCGGGTGGACGCAATTCAGCCGGGATATGAAACAATGGAGACGGGCTCTGCTTGCGCAGACTAGGGGTGGTGCCGTAACGGACCATTCAAGCCCGCCAGCCTCGAGGAGACTATACATGGGAAAAGTCATTGGTATTGACCTTGGCACGACGAATTCTTGCGTTGCTGTCATGGAAGGCAAGAACCCGAAGGTGATCGAAAACGCCGAGGGTGCCCGCACCACGCCGTCGATTGTGGCCTTCACATCCGAAGGTGAAACCCTCGTCGGCCAGCCCGCCAAGCGCCAGGGTGTGACCAATCCTGAAAATACTTTCTTTGCCATCAAGCGCCTGATTGGCCGCCGCATGGAAGACCCGATGGTTGCCAAGGACAAGAAGCTGGTGCCCTATTCCATCGTCAAGGCCGACAACGGCGATGCCTGGGTTGATTCCCGCGGCACAAAATACGCACCATCGCAGATTTCCGCCTATACCCTGACCAAGATGAAGGAAACCGCCGAGCGTTATCTCGGCGAGCCCGTCACACAGGCGGTGATCACTGTGCCTGCCTATTTCAACGACTCCCAGCGCCAGGCCACCAAGGATGCCGGTAAGATTGCTGGTCTCGAAGTGTTGCGCATCATCAACGAACCCACGGCGGCGGCACTGGCTTATGGCCTGGACAAGCGCCAGGCCGGTACCATTGCGGTTTATGACCTGGGTGGTGGTACCTTCGACGTGTCGATCCTTGAGATCGGCGACGGCGTGTTTGAAGTGAAATCCACCAACGGCGATACCTTCCTTGGCGGTGAGGACTTCGACATGCGCATTGTCGATTACCTCGCAGAAGAATTCAAGAAGGAACAGGCGATTGACCTGCGCAAGGACAAGCTGGCCTTGCAGCGTCTGCGTGAAGCCGCTGAAAAGGCCAAGGTTGAACTTTCATCTTCGATGCAGACCGAAATCAACCTGCCTTTCATCACCGCTGACGCCTCTGGCCCCAAGCATTTGGCCTTGAAGCTGACGCGCGCCAAGCTGGAAGCCCTTGTAGACGATCTCATCCAGAAGACGGTTGATCCCTGCCGCCAGGCCTTGAAGGATGCTGGCGTCACCGCCGGTCAGATCGACGAAGTGGTTTTGGTTGGCGGTATGACACGCATGCCCAAGGTCATCGAGGTCGTGAAGCAGTTCTTCGGCAAGGAGCCGCACAAGGGTGTGAACCCGGATGAAGTGGTGGCCATTGGTGCGGCCATTCAGGGCGGTGTTCTGAAGGGCGAAGTGAAGGATGTGCTGTTGCTTGACGTGACGCCACTGTCTCTCGGCATTGAAACGCTGGGCGGCGTGTTCACGCGTTTGATTGACCGCAACACCACGATCCCCACCAAGAAGAGCCAGGTGTTCTCTACCGCTGATGACAATCAGACGGCTGTGACCATCCGCGTGTTCCAGGGTGAACGTGAAATGGCGGCTGACAACAAGATGCTCGGCCAGTTTGACCTGATGGGCCTGCCGCCCGCACCGCGTGGCGTGCCACAGGTGGAGGTAACCTTCGACATTGACGCCAACGGTATTGTCAACGTGTCGGCCAAGGACAAGGCCACGAACAAGGAACAGCAGATCCGCATCCAGGCTTCTGGCGGCTTGTCTGACGCCGAAGTGGAAAAGATGGTAAAGGACGCCGAAGCCAATTCCGCTGAAGACAAGAAGAAGGTGGCGCTGGTTGAAGCCAAGAACCAGGCTGAGGGCCTGATCCATTCCACCCACAAGTCGCTGGCTGATCTGGGTGACAAGGTGGCCCCTGCCGACAAGCAGGCCGCAGAAGATGCCATTGCCGAGGTGAAGGCTGCCATTGAAGCGGGTGACGTGGATGCCATCAAGGAAAAGACCACGGTGCTGGCCCAGGCTTCGATGAAAATCGGTGAGGCGCTGTACAAGCAGTCAGGCGGTGGTGCCGCCACGGGTGCGGCCGATCATGATGGTGATGACGATCCCGTGCAGCGCGACGAACTCGACGACATCATGGATGCCGAGTTCGAAGAAGTGAAAGACGACGACAAGAAGAAGTCGTGATGCCCGCCTGCAGCGCATCCTTCGAGGCTCGTGCTTTGCACTCGCACCTCAGGATGAGGTTGTATATGACGTGAACCAGCCCTCACCCTGAGGTGCCCGCATTTTGCGGGCCTCGAAGGGCGAGGGCGACCCCAATGAATGATCCCCGATGGCCAAACGTGATTTCTATGAAATTCTGGGTGTTGCAAAAGGTGCCGATGAAAAGGCGCTGAAATCCGCCTATCGCAATCAGGCCAAGAAGCTGCACCCCGATGCCAACCCCGGCGACAAGACCATGGAGGCCAAGTTCAAGGAATTGAACGAGGCCTATGACGTGCTGAAGGACCCGCAGAAAAAAGCGGCCTATGACCGTTTCGGCCATCAGGCGTTTGAGAACAACGGCGGGGGTGCGAGGCCCGGTGGACCCGGTTTCGGACCTGATTTCTCGTCGTCGATGTCGGATATTTTTGAAGACCTGTTTGGCGACGTCATGGGTGGCGGACGCGGTGGAAACCGTCAGCGCCGGGGCGGCACCGGGGCACAACGCGGCTCTGATTTGCGCTATAATCTTGAAGTCAATTTCACCGACGCCTTCAGGGGCAAGACCGCCAGCGTGCGCGTGCCTTCATCCGTGACGTGCGAGATGTGCAAGGGCTCTGGCGCGAAACCCGGCACTAGCCCCAAGACCTGCGGCACCTGCAATGGTGCGGGGGCTGTGCGCTCACAATCGGGTTTCTTTACCGTCGAGCGCGCCTGCCCCACCTGTTCCGGCCGTGGCCAGGTCATTGCCGATCCCTGCATGGCCTGTGGCGGTCAGGGCCGTGTGACCAAGGAACGCACACTTTCAGTCAATATTCCGGCTGGCGTCGAAGACGGCACCCGCATTCGCCTGTCAGGCGAAGGCGAGGCTGGTACGCGAAGTGGGCCCTCCGGCGATCTCTATATTTTCATTTCGGTGCGCCCGCATGAATTTTTCCAGCGCGAGGGTGCTGACCTGTTCTGCAAAGTGCCGATCTCCATGGCCACGGCATCCCTTGGCGGCGAAATTGAAGTCCCCACCATTGACGGCAAGAAGGCTCGCGTCACCATTCCTGAGGGCGCACAATCGGGCAAACAGTTTCGCCTGAAAGCCAAGGGCATGCCTGTGCTACGTTCGGCCCAGTTTGGCGATATGTATATTCAGGTTTCAGTGGAAACGCCAGTGAATTTGACCCGGCGGCAGCGGGATTTGTTGCGCGAGTTCGATAAGGAAGCGCGGAATAACTCGCCGGAGTCGGAAGGATTCTTCTCGAAGGCGAAAGCGTTCTGGGACGGGTTCGGCGGTTAGAAGAGGTCGGTCTAGTCTTGTGCGCCGTGGAGGATGCGGAGAATTTCTACAGTTTGATCAGTCACTCTATAGAAGATCAGGTAATTGCCGTAAACTTTACGTCGCACCATCTGTTTGCGAGATATTTCGAGACTTTGATTGGACTCAGGAAATCCTAAAACGCTTCTGCATGCGGCGCGGAGCTCACTCGCAAATGTTTTGGAACGCGCCGGATTTTCTTCAGCAATCCAGACTGTGATATTTCGCAAGTCAGCCTTGGCTGGGCCCGCATATTTCAGCCTCATGCGATGGCCTTGATCTTCGCTTCGATCAGTTCATTGAGTTCTGCAAAGACTTCTTCCTCATCGTAAACGTCACCCGCATTGGCCGCATCAATACCGACCTGGATGGCTGCATGGAGCGCCGCCAAGCGTGTCTCACGTTCCTGTACCAACCTGATACCCTCACGGATGACTTCGCTTTTTGAATTGTAACGGCCTTTTTGGACGAGGGTATCGACGTAGGTTTCGAGTGTGTGTCCGAGTTCAGCGCTGATAGCCATGGGACGTGCTCCTTTTCACAGATCAATAACAGTTATTGGTGTGGATTTCAATGTCGTGGTATCGATAGGATGGTGCGATGGACCTTTCCCCTTCTGACCGTTCCCTCCTTCATGGCCACTCCGGCCCGGCCTTCATGTTTGCCATGGAACTTGTGGTGCAGGCCGGGCGTATTCTGGGAGCGCCGCACCTTATCCCCGTCTCTTATGCCCATATTGACGCCTGTTTCTACAATGGGCAGGCCCATGTGGATTTTGCGCAGTTCATGTTGGACCACGGAGCAAAGTTTCCGATTCCGGCTTGGACCAACAATGGGGTAGTGTCGGCCACGCATCCACGTTTGTATGATGGCAATCCTGATACTGAAATGATTGATGGTGCGCGGAAGCTAATGGCGCTTTATGCTGAAATGGGCTGCAAGCCGACCTGGACCTGTGCGCCCTACCAGATTCCGGGCGGTCCAAAGTTCGGTGAGCATATTGTCGTCGGCGAATCCAACGCCGTCACCTACTACAATTCGGCCGTGGGTGCGCGTACCAACAAGTATGGCGACTATCTTGATGTGGCCTGTGCGCTGGTGGGCAAGGCGCCTTTTGCGGGACTGCATACTGACGAGGGGCGCAAGGCGTCCCTGCATTTTGACATCTCGGAACTGCCCGAGAGATGGCGCAGAGAGAATATTTTGCATCATCTGCTCGGCCATCATGTGGGGCGTGTGGCGGGGCGGCGCATTCCCGTCATCAGCGGATTGTTGGTCACGACAACAGGCGATGACTTGAAGGCTGTCAGCACGGCGGTCGCGTCATCTGGCGGGGTGGAACTGTGGCATGGGATTGGGGTGACGCCGGAGGCGCCGACGCTGCAAACTGTGTTCACGGTCGGCGAAACTCACAGGGTCACGCGCGATGATCTTGTGGCGGCGCAAGCGCAACTCTCCACTGCCCGCGATGGCTCGCTTGCGATGGTGGCACTGGGTACGCCGCATTTTTCCGTAACGGAATTTCGCGCCGTGGTGGATGCGCTGGATGGGCGCAAGGCTGCAGTTCCCTTCACCATCACCACCTCGCGCTTTGTCTGGGACTATGTGAAGTCCAGGGAATGGGGCGACATTTTGCACAGGGCCGGTGTCGCGATCATTGGCGATATCTGCAGTTACTACGCTCCGGGCATCAACGGCATGCGGGGGCGTGTCATGACCAATTCGGCGAAGTGGGCCTATTATGCGCCGGGCATGCTGCCGGTGGAGGTGTGTTTCGGGTCGCTGCGGGAATGTGTGGAGAGTGCTGTGAGAGGTGAGGTGTGGCGTGATCCCAAGCTTTGGGCTTCGTCATGATTCACGCCACAATCTTGAACAGCGGAGTAGCGCAAGGGCCTGTGCTGGTGCTGACGGAGCCGTTGAGTTTCTGGGGGGCTTATGATCCGCGCACAGGCTGTATTGTCGATACTCACCATCCGCAATCGGGCGCGTGTCTGGCGGGGCACATCCTGCTGCTGCCGGAAACACGAGGTTCGGGTGGAACGCCCGGCGGCATTGCCGAAGCGATACGGCGGGGCACGGCGCCCTTGGGTATTGTCCTCGTCGTGCCTGACATCAACCTCGCCATCGGGGCTGCGGTTGCGGGCCGGCTTTATGGCAAGGCCTGTCCGGTGATTGCCGTTACCGCGGCACAGTATCAATCCCTTGTCTCGGAACAACATATTGGCATTGCAGAGAATGGGCAAATAACTGTATAGTTACTTCATGGAGGAGAATGTCCGCAATGAAGAAGATTGGCCCTATTCCACAAATCGGTTTTGGTACCTGGAAGCGCAGCGGTGATGATGGTTACAGGGAAGTGCTGACTGCCCTGGAAGTTGGCTATCGCCATATCGACACGGCGGAAGCCTACGGCAATGAGGAAGATGTGGGACGTGCGCTTGCGACGGCTGGCTTGCCGCGCGGTGAGGTGTTTGTCACTACCAAGGTGGCACCGGAAAATCTGGGGCCGGGGCAAATCAGGCCACATGTGTTGGCATCTCTCGAAAAGCTGCAACTTGCCAAAGTGGATCTGCTGTTGGTGCACTGGCCCTCCATCAATGACCGCTTCGAAATCCTTGACTATATGGCGCAATTTGCTGCTGTGCAGGACGAGGGGTTGGCTATGCATATCGGCGTGTCAAATTTTACCAAGCGGCATCTGGCAGCAGCGCACGAGGTGTTCGGCGCACGTCCTATCGTGACCAATCAGGTTGAAATCCACCCGCTGTTCCAGAACCGGATTATTGTTGATCATTGCCAGGCGCTGGGTATTCCGCTGACCGCCTATTCGCCATTGGCGCGGGGTGCCGTGAACGACAATGCTGTGCTGCAAGCCACCGCAAGGCAACATGGCGCAACGCCGGGGCAAGTGGCGCTGGCGTTCCTGATGGCCGAAGGCCATATCGTGATACCCACCTCCAGCAACAAAACCCGCATGGCCGAAAATCTTGCAGCACAACAGGTGAAACTGACAGCTGCCGATATTTCTGCCATTCGGGAGGTGGGTGCAGATCACAGACTCGTGAACGGAAGCTGGGCCCCGCAATGGGATCAATAAAGGCTGCCAAACCGTTGTTTGCGTAGTGGGATAAACCACGATAACGGATTGCCATGAGTTTTTTTGCCCCCATTCGGATTGCCAGTCTTGCTACCGCTGTTCCCACCCATATTCTTGAGCGCGATTTCGTTGCCGCAGAAGCCAAACGCATCTTTGCGCGTTTTGGTGATGAATTTGAACGCATGGCAGGTGTTTTCGCCAATACTGGCATTGACCGGCGCTATTCTGTCTGCCCCGTGGAATGGTTTGAGACTGCGACAAGCTGGGGCGACCGTGCGGAACGGTTTCTCGAAGGTGCCAAAACCCTGTTTCGGCAGGCCGCACACGAAGCGCTCGACAAGGCCCAGGTATTGGCGAAGGACATTGATGTCATCGTCACCGTTTCCTCCACAGGGATTGCGACACCTTCAGTGGAAGCCCATGTGATGCATGAGATGGGCTTTCGCGATGATGTGATGCGTGTACCCGTGTTCGGACTGGGCTGTGCGGGGGGTGTCACAGGGCTTGCCCTTGCAGCACAGCTTGCCATGGGTTCCAGACCGCGCAAGGTGTTGCTCGTGGTCATTGAACTCTGCACGCTGCACTTCCGCCCCGATGAAATGTCAAAATCCAATATTGTGGCCACGGCGCTCTTTGGCGATGGCGCTGCGGCCATGGTGATCAGTGCGGATGGCGAAGGTCCGATGATTGAATTCATGGGCCAGCATACATGGAACGACACTATCAACATCATGGGGTGGCGTGTCGATGACGAGGGCCTGGGTGCCATCTTCGCCCGCAGCATTCCTGACCTGGTCACCAAGGACATGCGGCCAGCGGCAGAAGGATTTCTCGCGCAAAACGCCATGACACTGATGGACATTGGTCACTTCAGTTTCCATCCTGGCGGGACCAAGGTATTGCAGGCGCTTGAAACCGTGTTCGAGATGCAGGACGGCACGCTGGAAAATGAGCGCAAGGTGCTGGCAGACTACGGCAATATGTCGGCACCCACAGTATTGTTCGTGTTGCAGGAAGCTTTCAAACACAAAGCCAAGGGCCGAAGGTTTGTGGGGTCATTGGGACCAGGTTTTACGGCGAGTTTTCTGACACTGGTGCATGAGTAGACAGGAGTTGAGTGTGTTATGACTCCCGCCGGTATCATCCTTCTGCTCGTGACCTTCCAGCGCGTGAGCGAACTCGTTATTGCTCGCCGCAACACAGCTGCCCTCATGGCCAAAGGGGCTATCGAACACGGTGCCGCACATTATCCTGTTATGGTATTGCTGCATGCATCATGGCTTGCGGGTCTCTGGTACTTCGGTTGGAACGCGAGTGTCATCTGGCCATTGATGTATCTCTACATCGCGCTTCAGGCCTTCCGCGTCTGGATTCTCGCAACACTCGGCGCGCGCTGGTCCACCCGCATACTCACAGTTCCGCACGAACAATTGGTGGTGCGCGGTCCCTATCGTTTCCTGCGCCATCCGAATTATCTGCTGGTGTTGCTTGAGGTGCCCCTGCTGCCACTTGCGCTTGGCTTGCATGGCTTTGCGCTGCTGTATGGCTTGTTGAATATTGCCATGCTGGCTTGGCGCATTCGCGTTGAAGAAACTGCCCTCACCCCGGCGCGGCAATAGAGCTTGGTTCCAGAATCTGGGCACTTTGCATTTTTCTGTGGGGTTGCTAAAGCCCTGCCCATGATCATGAAACTTGCCATTGCCGGGGCCGGCGGTCGTATGGGCCGGGAACTGGCGCGTATCGTCAACGATACGCCGGGCTGTGTTCTTGCGGGCGGTCTGGAGGCCAAAGGCTCGGCCTATGTCGGCATGGACTATGGCACGTTGTTCGGGGTTGCCAATCTCGGAGTCAAGATCACGGATAGCGCCGAAACACTGATGCCGATTGTAGACGGCATCATTGATTTCACCATTCCTTCGGCCACACTCGACCTTGTCAAACACACAGCTGAGCACGGCAAGGTACATGTGATCGGTACGACGGGTATTGAAGCCGCTGGTGAAGCGACCATCGCCTGGGCCGCCCAGCGCACCCGCATTGTGAAGTCAGGAAACTACAGTCTGGGAATCAATATTCTGCAAGGTCTTGTGCAAAAGGTTGCGGCGGTGCTGGGTGATGATTTTGATATCGAAGTTCTGGAAATGCATCACAAACATAAAATCGATGCGCCATCGGGCACGGCGCTGATGCTTGGCAAAGCTGCGGCTGATGGCCGTCAGGTCAATCTTCAGGCGAAATCCGTGCGCTCGCGCGATGGCCATACGGGTGCGCGTAAAGCAGGCGATATCGGCTTTGCGACATTGCGCGGTGGCGCTGTGATCGGCGAACACACGGTGATGTTCGCCAGCGATTCAGAGCGCATTGAACTCACGCACAAGGCGCAAAGCCGCGAAATGTTTGCCCGTGGTGCCGTGCGCGCGACCCTATGGGCACAGGGGCAGAAGCCTGGACTTTATGACATGCAAGACGTATTGGGATTAAACTGACATGACTGGAACACTCGTCCTCGTCCGCCATGGACAATCGGAATGGAATTTGAAGAACCTGTTTACGGGCTGGAAAAATCCCGCCCTTTCAGAAAAAGGGATTGGTGAAGCCCGTTCCGCTGGCCAACGCTTGAAGGCCAAGGGTTTGAATTTTGATATCTGCTTCACATCAGCTTTGTCACGTGCGCAGAACACGCTGAAACTGATTTTGGAAGAAATGGGCCAGACGGGGTTGCCTGAAACCCGCGATCAGGCTTTGAACGAACGCGACTATGGCGAACTCACGGGCCTCAACAAGGACGATGCCCGAGCCAAGTGGGGCGAAGAACAGGTGCATATCT
>CAXTKL010000005.1:54673-60268 GCA_964244825.1 uncultured Aestuariivirga sp. | reverse complement strand
CGGCCTGATCTGGCCCCGCGTGTCATGCTCCATTCAATCGCAGCAGCATGTAGGGCTTCTTTTGTAATCTTAAGCCGGTAGAAGTCTGCGTAACCATCAACCATGGCAAAGAATTCATCTTGTGAGCAATTGTGGAAGCCAAGCCACAGGCCGAAGCGATCCGACAGCGAGACCTTCTCCTGCACGGCTTCTGACGGGTTGATGGCGGTTGAGCGTTCATTTTCGATCATGTCGCGGGGCAGGAGGTGCCTGCGGTTTGAGGTGGCGTAGAAGATGACGTTGGGTGGGCGGCCTTCGAGGCCTCCATCGAGTGCGGCTTTCAGGGATTTGTAGGAAGTGTCCTGGTTGTCAAAAGAAAGATCGTCGCAAAAAATGATGAATTGAAACACCGGGTGTGCGCGCAACAGGGCTGTCAACTGCGGCAGACTGTCAATGTCTTCACGGTGGATTTCAACAATCTTGAGTGTGCCGCCCACTTCAATGTTTACAATGGCTTGCGCGGCCTTGACGAGCGAGGATTTGCCCATGCCGCGCGCGCCCCAGAGCAATGCGTTGTTCGCTGGCAGACCCTTGGCGAAGCGGCGGGTGTTGGCCAGCAATTCATCGCGCGTCAGGTCAATGCCCTTGAGCAGGGACATGTCCATACGGTTGACGCGTGCCACGGCGTCGAGACCAATTGGCGATGATCGCCAGACAAAGGCTTCATGCAGGGCCATATCCGCAGTATCCGGCGGAGCGGGGGCCAGGCGTTCCAACGCCTCGGCGATGCGCAGCAACAGGGTGTTATCCAAAGTCTTCGTCATAACCCGTTCCAACAGCTGGTTTTTTCGCAACTTGCAATGACCTATTGCATCGTTATATCTAGCGCAACCTTTAAACCTGTTCGCCGCTGTGATCCGGCATGGAGTCTGTCTGAATGTTTATCGCCCAAGCGGCTGCGCCCGGTGCCACTGATCTTCTCGGCATGGTCATGCCATTGGTGTTGATCATGGGTGTATTTTACTTCCTGTTGATCCGCCCGCAGCAGAAGAAGGCCAAGGAAGCACAGGAGATGCTGATGAAAATCTCCAAGGGCGATACCGTCGTGACCCACGGCGGCTTGATTGGCAAGGTGACCAAGATTGTCGATGACAATGAAGTGCAGGTTGAAGTCGGGGAAAATGTAAAGGTACGTGTGTTGCGTGGCGGCATTTATGAAGTGCGTGCCAAGGGCGAACCTGCCAAGTAAGTTTCAAGGATCATCACCCGTGCTGCATTTCGCCCGCTGGAAAATTCTGACCATCACCGCGTCCATCGTTTTGTCGTTGCTTTTGGCGTTGCCCAACATACTGCCCAAGCCCCAGCAGGAGATGCTGGCGAAATATGGTCTTCGCGCCATGACGCTGGGACTGGACTTGCAGGGCGGGTCCAATCTTCTGCTCGAGATCGACAAAACGGACATGGCGGAACAATTGCAGACCTTGGCTGCAGGCGATATTCGCGCAACGCTGCGCGAGGCCAAGATTGCCTACAGCAACATCGTAAAAGTGCCTGGCGGTGTAAGCGTCAAGGTTTCCAAGCCTGAGGACATGGACAAGGCGAAGGAACGTCTGAATACCCTGTTGCAGCCGCAACAGGGAGGCATTTTGTCTGGTACGGCGCAGATCAATCTCTATGCGCTCGATACGACGCCCGACGGTTACACCCTCAAGGTCACAGAGAAGGGGCTGCAAGCCAAAATCACGGCGGCGATCAATCAATCCCTTAAAATTCTGGCCTACCGTATTGACCCGTCAGGCACCAAGGAAATCAGCGTGCAACAACAGGGCACGGATCGTATCAACATCCAATTGCCTGGCCAGGATAATGTTGAAGAACTGAAGAAGCGCTTTGTGACTGCGGGCAAACTGACTTTCAATCTGGTGTGCGAACAACAACCTGGTGCTGACAGTCAGACTCCGCCACAGGATTGTGCGGCTTACCCTTACAAGGAACAGTACGAAACGGCGTTGAAGAAGAAAGACCCCAGTGGAAAGACAGTGGTATTGACGGAGGCTGACATCAAGCCTCTGCCCAAGCTTTGGGTGCAAATCGCAAGTAAATCCGTAGTTGACGGTGCGGATTTGACCGATGCGTCACCTGGATTTGACCAGAACAACCGCAGCGTGGTCACTTTCAAGTTCAATCAAAAGGGGGCCTATCGTTTTGGCAATCTGACGAAGGACAATGTCGGCAAGCCTTTTGCCATTCTTCTCGACAAGGTGGTGCAGAGTGCGCCGGTCATCAACGAACCCATTCTGGGTGGTGCGGGCCAAATCTCCGGCAATTTTACGACGGAAGAGACAGGCCGTTTGTCGATCGTGCTGAAATCAGGTGCTTTGCCTGCAAAAATCAATGTGGTGCAGGAGCAAACGGTGGGCCCCAGCCTCGGTGCCGACTCAGTTTATGCGGGCTTTCTCGCCTGCGCCATTGGCCTGGTTGCTGTGATGGCATTCATGATCCTGCCCTATGGATTCTTCGGTTGGGTGGCCAACGGGGCATTGCTGGTCAATCTGCTCATGTTGCTCGCGTCCATGAGTTTCTTCGGCTTTACACTGACGCTTCCGGGTATCGCTGGCATCTTGCTCACACTCGGTATGGCAGTTGACTCGAACGTTCTGATCTATGAGCGCATTCGCGAGGAATGGCGCAGCGGCCGCACCGCCTTGTCATCGCTTGAAGTCGGGTTCAAGTCGGCACTCGGGACCGTTCTTGACGCCAATATCACCACGCTGATTGCCGCCGTTGTGCTGTTCGGCGTGGGTTCTGGTCCCGTGCGCGGCTTTGCCGTGACCTTGGCCATCGGCATTTTCACCACCATGTTTACGGCTTTTACTGTGACACGCATGCTCGTTTCCGTCTGGGTACAGCGCCGCCGTCCGAAGGAAATCAATCTCTGATGCGCTGGAAACCCTTTCGTCCGATCCCTGATGGCACCAATATCCCCTTCGTGTTCTGGAGCCGTTACGGCTACATCGTTTCAGGCATCTTGTGTGCCCTCTCGATTTTCCTGTTTGCCTATCAGGGCTTGAACTACGGCATCGACTTCAAGGGCGGCTCGGTCATCACCATCCGAACGCAAGGACCCGCCAAGATTGACGAGATCCGCAAGGAACTTGGTGCCCTTGGTTTGGGGGATGTTGAGGTGCAGGAATTTGGCGGGCCGTCCGACTTGATGATCCGGTTGGAGGCCCAGGCAGGAGGGGCCGATGCTGAGCAGGCGGCGCAGGCTGCCGTGAAGAAAGCGTTGGGCAGCACCGTTGAAGTGCGCAGTGCTGAAACAGTGGGAGCCAAGGTATCCGGCGAATTGACGCAGCAGGCCATTCTTGCCGTGCTGATTTCAATTGTCGGTGTGCTGATTTACCTGTGGGCGCGGTTCGAGTGGCAATATGCGGCGGGTGCCGTGATTTCGCTGTTGCATGACGTGTTGCTGTCGATCGGGCTGTTCAGTTTGATCGGGCTGGAGTTCAACCTCAATATCATTGCCGCTATTCTCACCATCATTGGTTATTCGCTGAACGACACGGTGGTGAACTTTGACCGGGTGCGCGAGTTCATGCGGAAATACAAATCCATGAATCTGGCAGACTTGATGGACTTCTCCATCAACTCAGTTTTGCCGCGGACATTGCTGACATCGCTCTGTACACTGATTGCTTTGCTGGCCCTTTATATTTTCGGTGGTGAAGTAATTCGTGGTTTTGCATTCGCCATGATCTGGGGCGTGTTCGTTGGTACTTATTCATCCATCTTTGTGGCGGTTCCGGTGTTGATGTTGCTCGGTCTGCCCCGCGAAGTGAAGCGCAACGCCAAAATGGATCTCGAAGCCGCCAGGCCGTAATGGAACGCTTTCTGCCGGGCCGCCATCTCGTTGACAGTTTTGGCAATGGCGGATTCCGGTTGGGTGGTGTGTCTCACATCGGATCGATTTTGATTGTGCCCAGCGGGGTCAGGGCCTTGGCGGTGGCTGATATTCAGTCATTGACGCAAGCCAAGCTTGATCTGTTAGTCGCTGAGAAAAATCAGATTGACATGCTCTTGTTTGGAACGGGGCGGGAGATGTTGCCTTTGCCGATGCATTTGGCGCAGCACTTGCGAGGCTCAGGCTTGGCCTTTGACGTGATGAACACCAACGCTGCCGTGCGAACCTACAATGTGGTGCTGGCAGAAGACCGCCGCGTGGCTGCTGTTCTGATCGCCGTGGACAAGGCCCATGGCTGATGTTTGCATGGATCTGGTGCGGATGTATGACCGCGACCGCTATATTGCCACACTGTTTGCACCGGATGAGCTAAGGCCCCACCTGTTTGCGCTCTATGGCTTCGGGGTGGAGGTCGCGCGGATTTCAACTTTGGTGAGTGAACCGATGATTGGTGAGATCAGGTTGCAGTGGTGGAATGATACACTTGCGGCGATTGCAGAGAAGCAGAGTGTGGATCATCCGGTGGCGCAGGCATTTTCGGTAACAGTGCATAAATTCGGATTGCCGGTTGAACATCTTCAGAATATTGTCGGGGCCTGGCGAAATGATCTGTATGCGGATCAATTTCCATCGGTTTCGGCGCTTGAGGGTTTTGTGGCGGAGACTGAGGCGGCACTGATGCAGTTTGCTGCGATTATTCTGGACCGGTCCTTGGCGGCGGGGGCGAGTGGGCTGGTGGGTCCGGCGGGTACGGCATTTGGGCTGGCGCGGATTTTGGCGCGAGGCGATGCGAAATTCATTCCTCCGGGAGAAAGCGTGGAGAGTTTGCGGCATTTGGCGCTATTACGCTTGGCAGAGGCGCGGAGGGAGCCGCTTCCCAAAACCTTGCTGCCTGCGGTTTTGCCTGCGGCTTTAACAGAGTTGTATCTCAAAGGACGGCCATCAGCATTGCGGTGTCAGTGGACTCTGTGGCGGGCGGCGCGATGGGGAAAGGTGTGACGAAGAGGGAATTTGCTTCAGCTTTCTCCCAGCCACGCCCGAAATTCCGCCTTCGCCCGTGACGTATATGCTTTCTTTCGCGAGATCGCCTTGTCGGCGTGTTTCATGCCCTTCACGGGCAGTTCCGTCGGTGGCGGCATGAGGCCGAAGTTTATGTTCATGGGTTGGAAGGAGAGGGTGGCATTGTCGGTGGTGGGGAGGTGGCCGCCGGTGATGTGGTTGATGAGGGCGCCGTGGGCAGTGGTGGCGGGGGGTGTGGTGAAGGTTTTCCCCAGACGTTCGGCGGCGGCCATGTGGCCTGTCATGATGCCCATGGCTGCACTTTCGACGTAGCCTTCGACACCGGTGATTTGACCGGCGAAGCGCAGTCTCGGCATGGCTTTGAGGCGCAGGTGCGCGTCCAGCACCTTCGGTGAATTGAGATAAGTGTTGCGGTGGAGGCCGCCCAGTCTTGCGAATTCCGCGTTTTCGAGTCCGGGGATGGTGCGGAAGACTTTGACCTGATCTGCGTATTTCAGTTTGGTCTGGAAGCCCACCATGTTGAAGAGGGTGCCCAGCGCGTTGTCCTGCCGGAGCTGCACCACACCATAGGCCTTGATGGTGGGGTTGTGGGCGTTGGTGAGGCCCATGGGTTTCATCGGGCCGTGGCGCAGGGT
>CAXTKL010000005.1:30447-54573 GCA_964244825.1 uncultured Aestuariivirga sp. | reverse complement strand
TGGGGTTGTGGGCGTTGGTGAGGCCCATGGGTTTCATCGGGCCGTGGCGCAGGGTCTCCGGGCCGCGTTCGGCCATGACTTCAATGGGCAGGCAGCCGTTGAAATAGGGGGTGGATTTTTCCCACTGCTTGAAGTCACCCTTTTCACCGTCAAGCAGGGCATGAATGAAGGCGTCGTATTGGGCGCGGTCGAGGGGGCAGTTGATGTAATCCTTGCCGGTGCCGCCGGGCCCGACCTTGTCGTAACGGGATTGAAACCAGGCCACGTCCATGTTGATCGACTCGCGGTGAATGATGGGGGCGATGGCGTCGAAAAAGGCGAGGTCTTCTTCGCCCGTCAGCGCACGTACGGCAGTGGCGAGGGACGGCGAGGTGAGGGGTCCGGTGGCGATGATGACATTGTCCCAGTTCTCCGGTGGCAGGCCTGCAACTTCGCCGCGTTCAATTGTGATCAATGGGTGGGCTTCGATGCGGCGGGTGACTTCGCGGGAGAAGCCTTCACGGTCCACAGCGAGAGCACCGCCTGCGGGCACTTGATGGTGCTTGGCGACATCCATGATGAGGGATCCCATCATGCGCATTTCTTCATGCAGCAGGCCCACGGCATTCTGTTCATGATCGTCGCTGCGGAAAGAGTTGGAGCAGACGAGTTCTGCAAGGTCGTGGGTCTTGTGGGCGTCGGTTGCGACGTGGGGGCGCATTTCGTGCAGGACGACGGTGACGCCTGCATTTGCAGCGGCCCAGGCGGCTTCGCAGCCGGCCATGCCGCCGCCGATGACGTGGATTGGCTTGTTCATGCCGGGCTTGTGCCCGTTGCCCTTGCGACTGTCAATTTACTGGGGCAAAGGAATGCCTGGAGATTGAATCATGCTGCAAACCTATGGGACCGAAAAAGGCTGTTTGGTTGAACACGGCAAAATCCTGGCATCAGGTGTGGTCCCGGAGGGGACAGTCTGGATTGATCTGGTCGAGCCGACTCATGACGAAGAAGTGATTGTCGAGTCTTCCCTGAACATCGACATTCCCACACGGGGCGAGTTGGCGGAGATCGAGGCATCCAGCCGCTTGTACCAGGAAGATGGTGCGGCCTTCATGACGGCCACACTGATCCGTCGTGGCGAAGACGAGCGGCCCGAATCCTCACCCGTCACCTTCATCATTTTCGATAACAAATTGATTACAATACGCTATCACCATCCACAGGCATTTCCTGTCTATATCAAGCAGGCGATGAAACCCCAGGCCACACCAATGACCAGCTGGGGCATTCTGATCAGCATCATGGAAGCCGTGGTGGACCGTGCCGCTGACCATCTCGAGCGAGTGAGCGCCATCATCGACGATACATCCAAGCGCGTGTTTGATACCTCGTTCGTGTCCAAGAAAACCCGCAAGGAACGCCGCCGCCGCAAGCCCAAAAACCTTGAGGAACTGCTGGGCATGATTGGAGAGGAAGGCGACTTCAATTCGAAGATGCGTGAAAGCCTGGTGTCCATTGGCCGCATGGTGGCCTATATGCAGGCCCTGATTGACCAGATGCGGCAGAGCAAGGACATCAAGGAAAACCGGGCAAGGATCAAGATTTTGCAGCGGGATATTTCGTCACTGACGGACCACGCTTCGTTCCTGTCAGGCAAAATCTCGTTTCTGCTCGATGCGGTGCTGGGCATGATCACGATCCAGCAGAATGGCATCATCAAGATTTTCTCGGTGGCCGCTGTGGTGTTTCTACCGCCAACGCTGGTGGCGAGTATTTACGGCATGAACTTTGACCACATGCCGGAATTGCACTGGGAGTTTGGATATCCCTGGGCAATTGGACTGATGATCATTTCAGCGATTTTGCCCTTCTTCTATTTCAAGCAAAAGGGATGGCTGTGATGCTGTTCGTCTGGGTGGCGCTCGGTGGGGCCATCGGATCGGTGGCGCGGTTTGGATTGTCACACGGGATTTATCGCATGCTCGGTGATAGCTTTCCCTATGGGATTTTGACGGTGAACATTCTTGGCAGTTTTGCCATGGGCCTCATGACGGCGTTGTTTATGCGCAAAATGGAAGACAATCAGGCGGCGCAGTATTTTCTGACCGCCGGTGTGCTGGGTGGGTTCACAACCTTCTCTGCTTTTTCGCTGGATGTATTGAAGCTGGTGAATGGCGGGCAGGTTGCAAGCGCTGCGGTTTATGTGGTGGCTTCGGTTGGCTTGTCGATTGCTGCGGTTTTTGCGGGTTTTGCCTTGATGAGCTTCGGGCATGGCTGAAGTCAAGCGCCACGCGGTTTCAGCCGATGAAGAGGGCATGCGGCTGGACCGTTGGTTCAAGGTGCATTTTCCGCAGGTGACGTTTGCCTATTTGAACAAGCTGACGCGCACCGGGCAGGTGCGGGTGGGGGCAGGGCGCTGCAAGACCAATTCGCGTTTGAAAAGGGGCGATGAAATTCGCGTGCCGCCGCTGGCCTATGATACACGGCCCGCTGATGCGCCAAAGGAAGATGTGAAACCGCTGACACGGGAAGAACGTCGGCTGTTTGACTCAATCGTGATGCATGAGGACAAGGATATTTACGTATTGAACAAGCCCTGCGGTTTTGCGGTGCAGGGCGGCAGCAAGACATTTCAGCATCTGGATGGCCTGCTGATGGGGCTTGGGGCGGAGCTCGGTGAGCGGCCTTTGCTGGTGCACCGGTTGGACCGGGATACATCAGGCGTCATCGTTGTGGCCAAGCGCCGAGCCGTGGCTGCGGCCTTGGGGAAACTGTTTGCGACCCGCAATGTGCAGAAGACCTATTGGGCCATTGTGAAGGGTGTGCCAACGCCTCCACAGGGCAAGATTGATGTGGCACTGATCAAGGCCAAAGGGCTTGATGGGGACCGCATGCGGGCTTCGCGTGAAGGTGAAGAAGAAGACGAGCAGCGGGCGGTGACGCAATATGCTGTCATCGACAAGGCGTCAAAGGTGGTGGCGTGGCTGTCGCTGAAACCGATCACAGGACGGCAACACCAGTTGCGGGCCCATGCGGCGCATATCGGCACGCCGATACTCGGTGATAATAAATATGGTGGCGATGTGGATTTGCCGGAGGGGGTTCCGAACAAGTTGCACCTGCATGCGCGGCGTATCGTGTTTCCGCACCCAAGGAGTGGAACGGTGGATATCACAGCGCCGTTGCCGGAGCATATGATGCAGACCTTTGGGGTATTCGGGTTTGATGCTGGGCGGTACGATGAGGTGGGGTGATTTGACGTGACTGACAACGCCCCCGAAACCCCCGATGAGCGCATGCGCCGCATCATCACATCGCCGATCACGCGCAACTTGCCACGGAAGTTCTACACTTCAGTGGAAGTATCCGATCGCAATGGAATTTTACTGGATGGACGGGCGGTCAAGACGCCAATGAAAAATGTGCTGGCTCTGCCCAATCGTGCCGTTGCAGAGGCGGTTGCGGCGGAGTGGGTGGGGCAGGTCAAGGAGATTGATCCCGAGTTGATGCCGCTGACCAAGTTGGCGAATACGGCGCTCGACAAAGCCACGTCAGAGCGCGCCCATGTGCTTGATGAGATCGTGCAATATGCAGGGTCTGACCTTGTGTGTTATTGGGCGGACAGGCCGCCGGCGCTGGTGGCGTTGCAGCGCCAGCATTGGCAACCGGTTCTGGATTGGGCCAATGCGACGTTGCCTGCGCAATTTCGTTACGCCAGCAGCATTACGCATGTTGCACAGGATGATACGAGTCTTGCCGCGGTGCGACGGCAGGCTGAGACGTTTGATCCGTGGCAGTTGACGGGTGTCTATATTTTGATGACGCTGATGGGGTCATCGCTGCTGGCGCTGATGGTGCAGGCGGGGCATGATGCTGACGCGGTGTGGGCGGCGGCGCATGTGGATGAAGATTACCAAATCAGCCACTGGGGTTGGGATGATGAGGCGCAGCACCGCCGCACAGGACGGCGGCGCGAGTTTGACGGGTTGGTTCAGTTTTTCAGATTGCTCGCCACAACTTCATAGCACTGCGTCTGAATAAGTAGCGCCGCGTGACAATTGTTATACTTTAAATAATTGACAGACTCCGAGGTTCGCGCAAACATTCATCCGGCGGCACAGTCATGATCTCATATGACGACACAAAAATAAAATGCCCCATGGGAACGTGACGTATGTCTGCATCAAGAAAAACACTTCAACATGGGAGCTACATATGTTTGACGAAATCATCAAAGCAGCGCAGACCCGTCGTAATGTTTTCAAATCGATTGGTGGTGCAACTGCCCTTGCAGGATTGATGCTGGCTGATGCCGGGTTTGATCCGGCCATGGCCCAGGCGCTTGCCCCTGCGGGCAAGCCGATGAAAGCCGCCTTTTCGAATGCAGGTCTGCAGGCCTCGTGGTGCGCCCAAGGCAAACAGGCCGCTGAAGCCTGGGGCAAGTTGATGAATGTCGAGATCACCTGGTTTGACGGTGAACTTGCTGCCACCAAACAACGGGCCGCCATTGACAACATGGCCACACAGAAGTGGGATTTCGTTGCGATCCAAACCTTCGGAATTGGCACGCTGACAGACCCGATCCAGAAAATGATTGATGCGGGAACGCCCGTGATCGCCATGGATACACTGGTGGCACCTCCAGGCACCATCGCCATTCACACATTTATCGCGCCCGACAATGAAATGATGGGATCGCTTGTCACGTCGCAATTGATGGCTGCCATCAAGGGTGAAGGCAATGTTGTGATGACGCAGGGTGCACTTGGTCACTCCGGCGCACAGGGTCGTGCCAAGGGCTTCAAGGCCGTACTCGCCGGCTTTCCAAATGTGAAGGTGGTCAATGAAGAACCAGCCGATTGGGATGTGACGAAGGTTGCGCGTATCTGGGATTCCATCCTGACGCAGAATGACAAGATCGCCGGGGCCTTCTTCCACAATGATGATATGGCGCTTGCTGCCTATAACGTGATGAAAGCCAAGGGCCGTACCGATATTCTCATCGGTGGAGTGGACGCCATGCCGCCTGCTGTGCAGGCCGTGCTGGATGGTACCATGGTGGCAACAGTGCGCAACCCGTCCTGCCGTATTCATGGCTGGGCTGTGGCTGCCGGTGTTGCTGCTGTGCAGGGTGGTGAAAAGGCTGGCAAGGATATTCCGAACTATATCCTCGCGGACGGCCCAGTCATCACCAAGGAAACCGCTGCGGGCCATCTCTGGCTGCAAAAAAACTTCCTCGTCTGATGTCGCATGAATGATCAATCCGTAAGTAGGGACGGCTTGCCGCCCCTGCTTCAACTCACACATGTGTCCAAGTCGTTCGGCGGTATTGCTGCGCTGAAAGATGTGGACTTCACGCTTAAGGCTGGCGAGATTCATGGTCTCGTCGGTGAAAACGGTGCTGGCAAATCCACCACCATGAAAATCATCGCCGGGGTCTATTCAGACTTTGAAGGCGAAATGGAATTGAGCGGCAAGCGCGTGCATTTCCGCTCGGCCCGGGATGCGCTGGCGGCTGGCATCGGCATGGTGCACCAGGAACTTTCCACGATTCCGGATTTGACGGTGGCAGAGAATGTGTTTCTCGGTCATCAGCCTGTGACGAAAATGGGCACCATCGATTGGGCCTGCATCAACAGTGAAGCGGCGCGGCTCATCGCAAGTCTTGGTCTTGATATTGATCCCAAAACCCGCATGGGTTCCTTGCCTGTGGGCCTGCAACAACTTGTAGAATTATCGCGGGTATTGTTTTCGGGTGCGCGCATCATCATTCTCGATGAGCCAACGTCGGCACTATCTCCACCTGAGGTGAAGCGCTTGTTTGATGTGTTGCGCAAGATCAGGGCGGAGGGGCGCGGCATTATTTTCATTTCACACTTCATTGATGATGTGCTGGAAATTTCTGATACGGTTACGGTGTTTCGCAACGGCAAGAAAGTGGCTACGGAGTCCTCTGCTTCTTTGACCAAGGATGCTGTCATTTCCCATATGATCGGCCGTGGTTCCATTGGCATGCATATGGGCGAAAATGCTGAACTTGTGAGCGATGATGCCAAGCCCGTTGTGCTTTCTGCCTCCGGCATTGGCGATGGAAAATTGTTGCGTGACGTGTCACTGGAATTGCGCGCCGGGGAAATTACGGGTGTTTACGGTTACATGGGCTGTGGCCAAATTGAGCTGGCGCGGGCCTTGTTTGGAAAGATCAGGTTGAAGCAGGGCGGGCTGATGCTGGACGGCAAAGCCCAGGCCTTTGCGTCGACGGCGCAAGCCCGTGCGCGGGGCATTGCCTTCGTGCCAGAGAACCGCCGCATGATGCTGTTTCGCGCCGAACCGGTTTACAAGAATGTGTCGATTGCCATACTTGATCGCATTCACAAGCTGTTGCTGAAACCCAAGACCGAACGGGCTACGGCGCAAAAACACGCAGTTGATTTGCAGATACGGCCACCCAACCCCAACATGATGTTGGGCGCCCTGTCTGGGGGAAACCAGCAGAAGGTGGCGCTGGCGAAATGGCTCACGCATTTGCCCAAGGTATTGATCCTGTCTGAACCCACACGCGGAATGGATGTGGGAGCGAAGGAAGACGTCATCCGCATTGTCAAGGACCTGCGGGACAAGGGCGTGGCGATACTCGTACTGTCCACCGAACCTGAAACGATCCTGACGCTGGCAGATCGAGTCAGCGTGCTGCGAAAGGGCAGGGTGGCACAGGAATTCAAAACGGGAATACTTCACAAAGCCGACCTTCTGGCGGCGGCATAGGGCGGCAGACATGAGCGCTACGGATATTCAAAAAGCAAGCGGGTTCAAGTCGCTGTTGAAGGACCAGCTCCGCAACATCGCACCGGTGTTCACCTTGTTAGCATTGGTCATTTTTTTCACTGTTGCCAGTTCTTCGTTCTTCACAGTCGTGAATTTCATGAACATCCTCTCGCAGATTTCGATCACTGCAATCATTGCTGTGGGTTTGACCTATGTCATTCTGACATCTGAAATTGATCTCTCGGTTGCCGCCGTTGCTAATGCAGTGGGCATTGCGGTCACGTTTTTCACCTTGCAACCGGATTACGTGAACATTGCCAACTTGCCGCTGCCGGGGGTGATTGCAATTGTTTTGACACTGCTGGCGGCATTGTCTTTCGGTCTGGTCACGGCCTTTGGGGTGACGTGGATCGGCATTCCGTCTTTCATCATGACGCTCGCCATCATGCAGATTGCCAATGGTGTTTCAGCTCTGCTGGTACGCGGGCAGATCGCCTATAATTTTCCTGACCTGATATTGGCACTGGGGTCCGGTTCCTTCATGGGAATTCGCTGGACCATCATTGTTGCGATCATCTTTTTGGGTGTCGGCCACCTCGTGCTGAACTACACGCGCTTTGGCCGCTACATCTACATGACCGGCGGCAACCGCGAGGCGGCGGAATATTCCGGTGTCAACGTGAAGCTTATCATTGGCTCCGTCATGGTGATATCCGCCATGTGTTCGGGCATTGCCGGCATGTTGGCGGTGGCCTATTTCGGATCGGCCCAGCAAAACCAGTTTGACAGCTACCTGCTGGATGCGATTGCTGCTGTGGTCGTTGGTGGTACCAGCCTGTTTGGCGGGCGTGGTGGCATTGGCAATACCATCATCGGCCTTTTGGTTCTGGGGGTTCTCAATAATGGCCTTGATCACATCCAGATCGACAGTTTCCTGAAAATACTGATCCGCGGCCTGATCCTGCTGTCGGCGCTCATCATCAATGTCTATGCGCAGAAACTGAAAGAGAACGAGTGATTGTGCTCTGTCGTTTGACGCCTGCATCGCTGCCTGCTTAACACCACAGGGCAGGAGCAGGATAATGCAGGACATTCTCGACGGGTTGGAACGAAGACGGGCGCAAGCGCGGGCCGGGGGTGGGCAGAAACGCATTGATACGCAACACGCCAAGGGCAAGCTCACGGCGCGGGAGCGGGTTGAACTTTTACTCGATGCCGGTTCGTTTGAAGAATTTGACATGTTTGTGCAGCATCGCAGCACGGATTTCGGCATGGAAGAAACCCGCACACCGGGTGACGGCGTTGTTACGGGTTGGGGCACTGTCAACGGCCGGCTGATTTACGTGTTCGCCAAGGACTTCACGGTGTTTGGTGGGTCGTTGTCGGAAGCCCATGCGCGCAAGATTACGAAATTGCAGGACATGGCACTGCGCAACCGTGCGCCGATCATTGGATTGTTTGATGCGGGCGGTGCTCGTATTCAGGAGGGTGTGGATGCGCTGGGTGGGTATGGCGAGGTGTTTCAGCGCAACGTGCTGGCGTCAGGGGTGATCCCGCAAATCTCCGTGATCATGGGGCCGTGTGCGGGGGGCGATGTGTATTCGCCTGCGATGACGGATTTCATCTTCATGGTGAAAGGCACGAGCTACATGTTTGTGACAGGGCCGGACGTGGTGAAGACTGTCACCAACGAAACCGTGACGGCCGAAGAACTGGGTGGCGCTGTTGTCCATACCACGCGCTCTTCGATTGCCGACAAGGCATTTGAGAACGACGTTGAGGCCTTGTTGCAGATGCGAAGGCTGATCGATTTTCTGCCATCGAGCAACACGGCGAATTTGCCTGAGTTGCCGGGATTTTCAGATGCTGAAGCGATTGATGAATCGCTGGATACGCTGATCCCCGCAAATCCCAATCAGCCCTATGACATGAAAGAGTTGATCACCAAGACCGTGGATGGTGGCGACTTTTTCGAAATACAGGAAGCGCATGCCCGCAATATCATCACTGGCTTTGCGCGCATCAAGGGCCGCACTGTGGGGATTGTGGCCAATCAGCCGATGGTTTTGGCGGGGGTTCTGGATTCAGATGCGGGCCGGAAGGCTGCGCGGTTCGTGCGCTTTTGTGATTGTTTCAATATTCCTGTCATTACGTTTGTTGACGTGCCGGGCTTTCTGCCGGGCACAGCACAGGAATACGGTGGCCTGATCAAGCATGGAGCAAAACTGTTGTTCGCCTATGCCGAGGCAACGGTGCCCAAAATCACGATCATCACCCGCAAGGCCTATGGTGGTGCCTATGTGGTGATGGCGTCAAAACATCTGCGCGGTGATTTGAACTATGCCTGGCCCACGGCGGAAATCGCCGTAATGGGTCCAAAGGGTGCGGCGGAAATCATTTATCGTTCCGAACTTTCTGATAGCAAGAAGATCGCCGAACGGGAAGCTGACTACAAGGCCCGCTTTGCCAATCCATTCGTTGCTGCAGAGCGCGGTTTTCTGGATGACGTGATCATGCCGCATTCCACCCGTAGACGCGTGGCGCGGGCACTTGACATGCTGAAAGCGAAGCAGCTGGAAAATCCGTGGAAGAAGCACGATAATATTCCGCTGTAGGCAGTTTCGAAAGGTATATCGATTGTTCCTGTTGGACAAGATGCTGGCCCGCGTGGTCAAGACCGGACGGCTGGAAATCATAGATGCTGGTGGGCAACGGCATGTTTATGAGGGTGCGCCTGGCACGACTGTGACGGTGCGGTTGAACGATCCCAAATTGCCGAACAAGCTATTTTTGAACCCCGAGCTACATGCGGGTGAAGCTTACATGGATGGCCGATTGGTCATTGTGCAGGGCAGCATTCGCGATTTCCTGACGTTGTTTGTGGAGAACCGCAGTGGCTTTCGCGGCCATCCCTTGCAAAAGCTGGTGCGGGGCACGGCGAAAAAATTCAAGCGTCTGGTGCAGCGCAATTCCATTGCGACGTCACGCAAGAACGTGAGTCATCACTACGACCTGTCGAATGATTTCTACAGGCTCTGGCTTGACCGGGACATGTTGTATTCCTGCGCCTATTTTTCGTCACCCGATGACAGTTTGGAGCAGGCGCAGCAGAACAAGCTTCGTCACATTGCTGCCAAACTGGACTTGAAGCCGGGTCAGCGCGTTCTGGATATCGGGTGCGGCTGGGGTGGATTGGCGCTCTATCTCGCTGCCGTTTCCGATGTGACGGTGGTGGGTGTTACGCTTTCAACGGAACAGCTGGCGCTCGCCCGTGAACAGGCCGAGGCACGAGGACTTGAAGATCGGGTGTCGTTTGAGTTGATGGACTACCGCGATGTGAAGGGCCCGTTTGACCGGATTGTTTCCGTTGGCATGTTCGAGCATGTGGGCATTGGCCAGTTTGAAGCCTATTTCAACACCATCAAGGCGTTGCTGACCGATGATGGCGTGGCACTGGTGCATTCGATTGGCCGCAAGGGGGGCCCCGGGCAGACCGGAGCCTGGATCCGCAAGTATATTTTTCCGGGTGGCTATTCGCCAGCACTCTCAGAGACACTGCAAGCCATTGAACGGTCCGGACTATGGGTGACAGATATTGAAATTCTGCGCCTGCATTACGCCAAGACTTTGCGTATCTGGGAAGAACGGTTTCAGTCCCATCGCGAGGAAGTGGCGGCAATGATGGACGAACGCTTCTGCCGCATGTGGGAGTTCTATTTGATCGCCAGTGAATTGTCGTTCAGCCACGGCAAGCACATGAATTTTCAGATCCAGTTGACTGGGACTGTGAATGCAGCGGCTTTGACACGGGATTACATGTTTGAAACGGAACGGTTGCTGCCTTCACCGCGCGCTACTCCTGCTCCACATTCTTGAACGGTGAATGGGATGCAAGCACCTGCTGGTCATGGTCGATACTGGCGCGTTCATGATCAAGGTAGTCGGCCACGGCACGGCTCAGGCCCTTGTGGGCGAAGTGGTGCAGGCTGTGGGTTTTGACGGGAAGATAGCCGCGCGCCAGTTTGTGTTCACCCTGGGCACCTGCTTCAACGACTTTCAGTTTGCGAGAAATCGCAAAGTCGATGGCCTGATAATAGCAGGTTTCAAAATGCAGAAAGGGGTGGTCTTCAGTGGCGCCCCAATTGCGTCCAAACAGCGTATCCGACCCAATAAAGTTCAAGGCCCCCGCAATGGTTTTACCATCGCGCTTGGCCAGGATCAATAATGTGTAGTCGGCCATACGCTCGTTGATCAGCGAGAAGAATTCGCGGGTTAGGTAAGGGCGGCCCCATTTGCGTGCGCCAGTGTCCATGTAGAATGCATAGAAATGGTCCCAATGCTGTTCCTTGAGATCATCGCCCGTCAAGACATCGAAGGAGATGCCGCGTGCCGCAACGGCTTCGCGTTCCTTGCGAATGTTTTTGCGTTTGGATGAAGAGAGGTTTGCCAGAAATGCGGTAAAGCTGTTGAAGTCCTGGTTGTGCCAATGAAACTGGATGTCCTGGCGTTTCAACCAGTTGGATGGTGCTGCAGTCCAATCGGCTTCGGGCAGAAATGTGATGTGGGCCGATGATGCACCCAGCTGTTGCGTGGCGGCTTCAAGGCCCTTCAAGAGTTTGGGTTTGTCTGCATCAGCGGCAAGCAGTCGAGGACCAGTGGCGGGCGTGAACGGCACCGAGGTTTGTAACTTGGGGTAATAATTTCCGCCCGCCCGTGTATAGGCGTCCGCCCAGCCGTGATCGAAAACATACTCGCCCATGGAGTTGGACTTCAGATAGCAAGGCACGATGCCCAAGGTCGTGTCGCCGTCTTGCAGCAGCAAATGCGATGCCGCCCAGCCTGCCCGCGCCGAGGCTGAACCTGAGTCTTCCAGGCTTGAGAGGAAGGCGTAGCTGACAAATGGATTGAACCCCTGGCTAGCCGGATTGGCCAGCGCGTCCCATGTTTCCGCCGTGATCTGTTTGAGGCTGGAGAGGGTACGAATGCGTTCGGTCATCAGGCAGAATATCCTTCGAACGTGACCTGATCAGAGTAACGCAGAGCATCACTCTGTTCTTGCTGCGAACGGATCGTCCAGCTGATGACCGGATGGCCTGCGGCCCTGATGGCTTGCACTGGCGCAAAGGGAAGGTCGCGGAAACAGTATGATATGAAGTGCGGTCTCGTCTTTGCCAAATGTTCGAAAAGACGGATGTTCATGCGTTCTGCGAAGGGCAACATGCGGTAGTAACTATCGGTAGTGCGATCCGCTGTGATGCCGCGCACGGTGTCTGGTGATTGTGCGGCGACTGCGGCGATCATTTTGGGATCGAACGACATCAGGCAATAGGGACCCGAATAATGAGCCAACACGTCCAACGCGTGTGTAGCCAGCGTTGTATTGCCGTCGAAATCTGACTTCAATTCGATGATGAGGCTGACACGACAATCAACCTGCTCCAGCAACTCAGCGAGTGTTTGTATCCGGTCTCTGCCATGCTTGAATGTTGCCGCCTTGAGTTCGCGCGACGTGAAATCCTTCACCAGGCCTTTACGCTCAGTCACACGTTCCAGTGTTTCGTCGTGAAACACCACGGCCTCGCCATCGGCGGTGCGTTGCAAGTCACATTCGATGGCGTAGTTCTGCCGGATGGCGGCGGCAAAGGCGGTTTCGGTATTTTCGATCACACCCTTGCTTTTGTGGTGCAGACCGCGATGCGCAATCGGTCGGGCCGTGAGCCAATTCAGGGCACGTATCTGGGGTGTGAAACGTGTCATGCGATTTCGACGACAGCTTCCACTTCGACGCTGGCATTCATAGGAAGGGACGGAACACCGACAGACGATCTGGCATGACGGCCAGCATCACCAAACAATTCAACCATCAAATCTGATGCGCCATTGACGACGAAGGGATGATCGCTGAAGCCATGGCTACAGGCGACAAAGCCTGTAAGTTTCACAATACGCCTGACGCGCGACAGGTCGCCCGCGCATGCGTCCTTGATCTGCGCAATGACATTGATGGCGGCATGTCGGGCGGCTGACTTGCCTGCTTCTTTTGTTACATCTAGTCCCAGCACACCGGTTTGCGTCAGTTTTCCGTTTTCGAACGGAAGTTGTCCCGCCGTGAAAACAAGATTTCCCGACTTCACCCAACCCACATAGTTGGCAACAGGCATGGCAGGCGTGGGCAGGATAAGCCCCATTGCTCTCAAACGGTCGTCCGGTTTTGTCATCCCAGCCTATCCTTTGGCGTTTCACCAGCAAAAAATGCCTGCATGTTCGACAGGGCACGCAAGCCCATATTGGTACGGGTACGGATGGTGGCGCTGCCCAGATGTGGCAACAGGAATACGTTGTCGAGTTCGCGATAGCGCGGGTCGAGATTGGGTTCGTTGTTGTAGACATCAAGGCCCGCCGCCGCCGTGTGTCCGGATTTCAGCGAAGCAATCAGATCGTCGTCGACAATGATGCCGCCACGCGCCGTATTCACGACGATGGATCCCTTGGGCATCAGTGAAAGTGTGCGGGCGTTGACGATGCCTTTGGTCTCTGGCGTCATTGGGCAGTTGATGGACAGGAAATCACAGCGCGGCAACAACGCATCCAGGGTCGCGTGATAGGTGGCCCCCAGCGCATCCGCATCCGGCGAAGCTTTGCGGTTGTGGTAGTTCAGTTCCATGCCGAATGCCTTGGCGCGTTTGGCCACAGCGACGCCGATGCGGCCCATACCGAGAATGCCGAGGCGCATGTCTGAAAAATCATGGCCCAATGGATAGACAATCGAGAATCCAGCCCAACGGTTTTCGCGCACCATGCGTTCGCCCCAATAGGCACCGCGCGCGGCACCCAACATGAGGAGCAGGGCAATGTCTGCTGTTGCATCGGTCAACACATCCGGTGTGTTGGTGACCGTGATGCCACGTGCCACTGCGGCTGGAATATCAAGATGTTCGTGGCCCACCGATACCGTTGAGACGATCTTGATAGAAGCGGGCAGGCGGTTGATGAGGTCCGCACCGAACTTGTCCATCGAGGTGATGGCGAGTCCGTCCATGCCATCGGCCTCGGCAACGATCTGATCCGCAGATTTCGCGATGTCGTCTCCATTTAACCGGGCGTCAAAGGCCGCCAGGAACGCTGCCTCTGCCTTTGGTGGCAACTTGCGTGTTAGGAGAATTTTAGCCCTTGTTTCGCCATTCTTCATGTTAGGATCGTCCCATTGTCTTGAAAGGCCTTTTGAACATGAATTTGATGACTTTGACCAGACGCTTTTGCTGCATGGCGCTGGTGGCAACAGCGCTGCCCGCACAAGCCTTTGCCGGTGTCAATCTGGCGCCACACCGTGCGTTTTATGTACTGGAAGCGTCGCGGCTGGATGACAAGGGTGGGATCAGCTCGATTGCCGGAAAACTCGCCTATGAAATCACAGGCAATGACTGTGAAGGCTATGCTGTGAACTATCGCATTGCCAATCGCTACATCCAGGGCGAAGGCGATCCCCAAACCATGGACATTCAGTTGAACTCTTTTGAATCCGGCGATGGGCTGGAACTGGACATGAAGCAAAAGCAGTTCGTCAACGCGAGTCTCGAAACCGAATCGCGGGTGAAGGCCAAGAAGCCCAAGGATGGCAAGGACGGCGAAGGCGAGTTGGAAGGCAAGGAAAGCAAGACCTTCACCATCGATGCAAGTGCCATTTTCCCGACCGCTTTTCAGAAAAAGCTGATGGAAGACGCGGAAAAAGGCGAAACACGTTCTTCGGCGCTGGTCTACGAAGGCTCCGATGACGACAAAGCGGCGCGGGCCATCAGTTTCATTGGCGCGAAAAAGCCTGGCAGCACGATTGCCGCCGGGGCGGATGCTTCGACCCTCGATGCATTGAACAAGCTGCCCTATTGGCCGGTGACCGTGAGCTATTATGCGGTTGATGCCAAAGGTGATGAACAGCCCACCTATTCCGCCAGTTTCAACATGCTGGAAAATGGCGTGTCGACGGACCTTGTGCTGGACTACGGCAGCTATGCCTTGAAAGGCAAACTCGAAAAAATCGAAATGCTGAAGTCCGATACCTGCAAATAAGACCTTTAAATCCGGCGTTCTGGCATTATCTAACGGGCGCTGGTGTTTTTCCACCCGCACGGCCGGGGGAGCGGCTTCGCCACCATGAATACTGTTCGCAAGGTCGAAACATCAAATTCGCCTTCGGTCGATGCGTTTCTTGAGGACGTAAAGAAAATGCCCAACACTTCAGGCGTGGGGCGTTTGGTGTTCGCCATGGACGCCACCATGAGCCGCCAGCCCACGTGGGACACCGCCCTTTCGATTCAGGGTCAGATGTTCATGGAGGCCAAAAAAGCGGGTGGCCTTGCGGTGCAACTGGTGTTTTTCCGGGGGTTCAACGAATGCAAATCATCGCGCTGGGTGTCTGACCCTGAGGCACTTGCCACGATGATGGCGAAGGTAGACTGCCGTGGTGGCAACACGCAGATCGGCAGGGTTTTGACACATGTGAAGCAGGAAACGGCAAAATCCAAAGTCAACGCCGTGATCTTTGTTGGCGACGCATGTGAAGAGAATGTTGATAGCTTATGCCAGGCCGCAGGCGAGATTGGGCTGCTGGGTGTACCGCTGTTCATGTTTCAGGAGGGTACCGATGGCGTGGCGGAACGCGCATTCCGCGAAATTGCCAAGCTGACGCGGGGTGCCTATTTCCGGTTGGATAGCGCTTCGCCCAAGGTGTTGGCTGAACTACTCGCTGCCGTTGCGGCTTATGCGACAGGCGGCAAGCAGGCACTCGAAGCAAAATCTGACCAAGCGGCACGTGCTTTGCTCTCACAATTGAGGTAACATCTTACGATGCCTCCATTTATTATTGCATTGATTGTGGTTTTCGGCGGCCTGTGGTTGATCCGCAAGGCCGCCCGCACGCCGCAAACCGCCATGCCTGGCTTCATGTCAAAAATGGCAGGTGTGGGCATCATGGGTGTGGCGGGCCTGTTTGCGATGCGCGGCACCATGCAGATTGCCGTGCCGGTATTCTTGTTTGGCCTCGGCTTGCTGGGCAAGGGATCGGCGTTTCCCAACGGCTTTAACTGGGGAAAAAGCAAGACGCCGGGCCAGAAGAGCCGTGTGGCAACGTCCTTGCTGGCCATGGAGCTTGATCACGACAGCGGCAGCATGGATGGCGATGTACTCGCAGGGCCCTGCAAAGGACGGCGCTTGTCGTCCCTGGGCCATCAGGAGATGATTGCGTTTCATGGCCTTTGCAAACAGGCCGGAGATCAAAGTCTGCCACTCTACGAAGCCTGGCTTGACCGCGAACAGCCGGAATGGCGGGCGGCTTGGGGTGGCGGTGCGCGTTCTTCAGCCACAGGCAGCAGTGCCATGACACGGGAAGAGGCCTATGCCGTCCTGGGCTTGAAGGTCGGGGCGTCGCCAGACGACGTCAAAGTCGCGCATAAGCGCTTGCTGAAAGATTTCCATCCTGACAAGGGCGGGTCAGACTATCTGGCAGCGAAAATCAATCTGGCGAAGGACGTGCTGCTGGGGTGAAATTTCACCCCGCCGGGTTCAGCACGGTACAGGCTTTGCCCATTTTTGAAGCCGTTGCGCAAGACTTCTTTGCGATGATTTCCGAGAAGCCCGAAATCATCACCTTGTAACTCAGCTTGCCGCCTTTCTTGACTGAGATGGTATAGGCATTCTTGTCGCGCATATCTTTGCCGACGGCGGCGCGGATGTTGCTTAGTGTGGTCTGCGCGTCCTTCTTGGATTTGAACGAGCTGATCTGTACGGAATAGGTGTCGGGCGGGGTGGCGACGTTGAGTTCTAAGGTCTTGTCGCTGGCTGGTTTCACGGCGAAAGGTAACTTCTTCGGCATCTTTGCTTGGCCCGGGTCGACGAGTTCTGCTTCCAGCACCTTGGGTGCGTCAGGGGCAGATGCCTCTGCGCTATCGTCAGCTTCGTCTTCCTTGGTGTTCACGGCGGCCTCTGCAGCCACAGCAGCGAGCAGGTCCTTGTCTTGTTCTGGCACGGGTGAAGTTGCTGCGACTTCAGTCTGATCCTGGTCTTGCACCTTGCCCTTCGCGATCGGGTTGATTGCACCTTTGGAGGAACCGGCCACTGCAGCAATTGTGTTGCCGCTGCGGGCATTTGGAAAGGCGCGGGCGATGATCGTCATCATATAGGCGTTGCGGGCACCAGAAGAACGTGCCCCCATGACAACGCCAACCACGCGCTTGTCTCCACGTTTCGTTGATGTGACGAGGTTGAAACCGGAAGCATTGATGTATCCTGTCTTGATACCGTCGGTCCCGGGGAAACGGCCAACCAGACGGTTATGCCCCTGCACCACGCGACCGTTGAACACAAACGACGTGCTGCGGAAATAAGGGTAATACTGAGGAAAATCGCGCATCAGGCGCAGACCGAGCGTGGCCATGTCGCGGGCCGTTGTGACTTGTCCTGGGTTTGGCAAACCAGACGCGTTCTTGAAGGTCGTGCGGCGCATTCCGATTTGACGGGCCACCCGTGTCATGCGGTTGGCAAATGCAGATTCGTTTCCGCCACCGAGGTTTTCGCCAACGGTTGCTGCGGCGTCATTTGCGGATTTAATGACCAGGGCCTTGATGGCTTGTTCAACAGTGATTGTCGTGCCCGGTTTCAATCCGAGTTTCGAGGGAGCCATTGCGGCGGCGCGGCGTGAAACCCGCAACGGTGTCGACAACTTGACACGGCCTGCCTTCAAGTCTTGAAACAGGAGATAGAGCGTCATCATCTTGGTAAGTGACGCAGGTTGACGGTAACCATCAGCATCATCGGCAGACAGAAGTGCGCCCGTGCGGGCGTCAACAACGATGGTGGAAAATTTTACAGCGGCTTCTGCTGACACCAGACCCGCCAGCAGGAGGGTCAAACTGACAAGCACAACAGACGCGGGTTTCACCACCCGCAAAGCCAACATTCGCATTCAATTCACTTTCCCACACTGCGCGACCAAACGGCAATATTCCCATGCACCCCCATGCTGGCGCAAATAAGCCCGTTTAATTCACCGATCTGAAATACTGGAAACGCCGTTACCATCCCGTAAACTCATGCGAGTCAGGATAGCTGATGTTTAACGCATCGTCACTTATGTTGCAATGCAAAAAGTTCTTGACAAATTTTGGTGCAGTGCACATATGGGTAACATCAACCCAATAGGAGACGCCCCCATGAACACGTTTGAAGATGCACAAAAATTCGGCAAAGAAGGCTTTGAGGCTTTTGTTGCTTCAGCCACGGCAATGACCAAGGGCTATCAGGCCATGGCCCAGGAAATTGCGGATTTTGCCACCAAGACCGTTGAACACAACAAGGCAACCTTCGAAAAAGCCACCGCTGCCCGTTCGTTTGAGCGCGTTGCCGAAGTGCAGCAGGGCTATGCCAAGGAAGCCTATGATGCTTTCGTTGCGCAATCCACAAAGCTGGGTGACATGTACAAGGCCGCCGCCACGGAAGCTTACAAGCCATTTGAAAGCTCGTTCGCCGCGTTTGGCGTCAAGACTCCTGCAAAGTAAATTCAGCGTTTTCTCCCAGGTCTGCAGGCCCGCCGGATTTTCTGGCGGGCTTTTTATTGCAGCATGATTTCCACAGGCACATGATCCGACGGTTTTTCGTGGCCGCGGGTCGACTTGTGAATCCGGCAGCCGCTAAGATGATCGGCGGCTTGCGGCGATAAGAGCAAGTGGTCAATGCGGATGCCATTGTTCTTCTGCCAGGCACCGGCCTGATAATCCCAGAAACTGAAGTCTCCGGATGCAAGCGGATTCAGCGCCCGGAAACTCTCGGTGAAGCCAAGAAGTTTGAGACTTTCGAAAGCAGCACGAGACTGCGGCAGGTACAGTGCATCGGACAACCAGTTCTGTGGATGTCTTGCGTCAACTGCTGCGGGTATGATGTTGTAATCGCCTGCGAAAACCAGTGGCATTTCATTTGCCAGCTGCGAACCTGCATGTTCGTGCAGGCGTTTCATCCAGCCCAGTTTGTAATCATATTTTAGACCGGGAGTAGGGTTGCCATTGGGCAGATACAAACCGCACACGCGGACGGCGAGATTGCCTTCCACGACAGTCGCTGCAATGAAGCGCGCCTGTTCGTCAGTGCCATCGTCCGGCAAGCCTTTTTGAACATCTTCCATGGGCAAGCGCGATAGCAGGGCAACGCCATTGTAGGTCTTTTGGCCGTGCACGGCAGCGCGGTAACCCAACTCTTCAAAATGTGCAGACGGGAACGCGTGATCTTCACATTTAATCTCTTGCAGGCAGACAACATCAGGTTTTTCAGCTTTCAGCCATTCCGTAACCTGATCAAGGTGTGCCTTGATTGAATTGACATTCCAAGTGGCGATACGCATCGCTGCTAAAACGAAAAACTCGTGCCACATCCGCACGATGACTTGGCTTGCGGATTGTTGACTTTAAAGGATTGCCCCATCAGGTTGTCCTCAAAGTCCAGCACGGAACCGTCCACATAGAGCATGGACACGGTGTCGACCAGCACTGTGGCACCGTTGAGTTGGAAGGCTAGGTCTTCCGGCTCCCGCGATGTTGCAACCGCAAATTCATATTGGAAACCTGAGCAACCGCCACCATTAACGGCCAATCGCAATGCTGCGTCCTGATCACCGCCGGTAATCTTGAGGATGCGCTGGGCGGCAGCGGGTGTTACGATGAGGTTCGGAGTCGTCATGGGTGGAATCTTGGGGCAGTAGCGTGGAATGTCAAGGGCAGGTTTGAAAGCATGAGCAGTGGTCTAGCCGCATTTGCGTGCCATGCCAATCACAGCCGGGGCAGGTTGGTGGCTGAACCAGACATGCCGCCGCGCAGTTGTTTCGCGCGGGACCGGGATCGCCTGGTGCATTCCTCGGCGTTTCGGCGGTTGAAACACAAGACTCAGGTGTTTGTGTTTCATGAGGGCGACCATTATCGCACACGTCTCACCCACACCATAGAAGTTGCACAGATCGCACGTGCCATCGGGCGGGCCCTGCATGTTGACGAGGACCTGACGGAAGCCTTGGCGCTGGCCCATGATTTGGGACACACGCCCTTTGGTCATGCCGGGGAACGGGCGTTGGATGACCTGATGAAGGCCCACGGCGGATTTGATCATAACGCGCAATCGCTGCGCATCGTGACGCGGCTGGAACGGCGCTACGCCCTGTTTGATGGACTGAATCTGACCTGGGAGTCGCTTGAAGGATTGGTGAAGCACAATGGTCCGCTCACGGACAATGAAGGCCATGCCATTGGCAAATACCGCGATACGGGTCTACCAGCTGCCATCATCGAATACTCAGAAGCCCATGATCTTGAGCTGTCGCGCTTTGCCTCGATAGAAGCACAGGTCGCGGCACTGTCTGACGATATTGCCTATAACGCCCATGACATTGACGATGGTCTGCGGGCAGGGCTGTTCAAGGTGATTGACCTTGGTGACATTCCGCTGGTGGGCACTGCACTGGCGGAGGTTTTGACGCTCTACCCCGATCTTGAACACAACAGATTGGTGCATGAAACCGTGCGGCGCGTAATTTCAGCCATGGTGCAGGATGTGCTTGCCCAATCGAAGAAAAACCTGGCACGGGCCAAGCCGAAATCCGTTGAAGACGTGCACAACGCGGGCGAAGCACTGATACAGTTTTCAGCCCAGATGCGGGAGAACAACCGCATCCTGCAACAGTTTCTCTCGCAACACATGTATCGGCATCCACGGGTGATCGACATCATGGGCCGGGCGCAGCGGGTGATTGCTGATCTTTTCAATGCCTATGTAAATAATGAAACGTTATTGCCGAAGGATTGGCGCGAATTGGCGGGAGCGGGCGAGAAACGGCACACGGCGCGCCATGTATGTGATTTCATTGCCGGCATGACGGACCGCTATGCACTTGACCAGCACAAGCGCTTGTTTGACCTCGATCCGCTTTTCAGATAGGGCCGGGTTTTCTGTGTTTGGTTGATTGACATGAATATTTTTGCAGAATTTCAGGCCGAGGTGGTGAAGGCCGTTGTGGCCTTGCAGGCTGAAGGCAAGTTGCCGTTGGCGCTTGATCTTTCAAAGCTTGCGGCAGAACCGCCGCGCGATGTGAGTCATGGCGATGTTGCCACCAACGTTGCAATGGTGCTGGCCAAACCTGCTGGAATGAATCCACGTGCCATCGCTGACTTGATTGTTGCGAAACTGGCGACTTCGCCCGACGTCGCGTCACTTGAAATCGCTGGACCTGGTTTCATCAATGCCCGGGTGAATGCCCATGTTTGGCCACGGGTATTGACGGCAGTTCTGGTTCAGCAGGACAGGTTCGGCCGCTCCGACTTTGGCAAGCACCGCAAAGTGAATGTTGAATATGTGTCAGCCAACCCAACCGGACCCTTGCATGTAGGCCACGTGCGGGGAGCAGTGTTCGGCGATGCCTTGGCTTCACTGCTGGAAGTCACCGGACATGAGGTGACGCGTGAGTATTACATCAACGATGCCGGTGGACAGGTTGATGTGCTCGCCCGGTCAGCTTACTTGCGTTATCTTGAAGCGCTGGGCGAAGACATTGGAGAAATACCTGCTGGACTATATCCTGGGGATTATCTCGTTCCAGTAGGCCAGGCCCTTGCCGCCGAATTTGGCCTTTTGCTCAAGGGAAAACCTGAAGCGGAATGGCTTGACGCGGTGAAACGCCAAGCCATTGCCATGATGATGGATCTGATCCGCGCAGATCTTTCGGCATTGAACATCACCCAGGAAATCTTTTTTTCGGAAAAGTCGTTGCATGCCTCTGGAGCCGTGGAACGCACCATTGCTTACCTTGAAGGTGAGGGACATATTTACAAAGGCCGACTTGACAAGCCAAAGGGCGAAGTACCTGAGGATTGGGAAGACCGTGAACAAACCCTGTTCCGTTCCACCGCGTTGGGTGATGACGTTGACCGGCCACTGAAAAAGTCAGACGGCTCATACACCTATTTTGCCTCGGATGTTGCCTATTCAAAAGACAAGATTGATCGGGGGTTTAGCGAGCTGGTTTATGTTCTTGGCGCTGATCATGGTGGCTATGTGAAACGGCTTGAGGCCGTCGCGGCATCGTTGCAGGGAAATAAGAAAATTGATGTCGTCGTCCGGCTGTGTCAGTTGGTAAAACTGTTTCGCAATGGCGAACCCGTGCGCATGTCGAAGCGGTCTGGTGAATTTGTCACGTTACGCGAAGTCGTAGATGAAGTGGGCCCTGATGTGGTGCGCTTCATGATGCTGATGCGGAAGAATGAGGCACCGCTGGAGTTTGATTTTGCAAAGGTCACCGAACAGTCAAAAGACAATCCCGTCTTCTACGTCCAGTATGCCCATGCCCGCATTTGCTCGGTGCTGCGCAAGGCAAAGGACCAGGGAATCAACGTTGATCACACAGAAGGTGTGGATTTTCATCTGCTTACGGATGAATCTGAAATAGGGTTAATGCGCAAGATTGCAGCTTATCCACGCGTGCTGGAAGCCGCCGCCCAGGCCCATGAGCCCCATAGAATATCGTTTTATCTCCATGAGTTAGCCTCAGATTTCCACGCTTTGTGGAACAAGGGCAAAGAAGCGCCGCAATTGCGGTTCATTGTCGGCGGAGATGAAGGTCTGTCTAAGAGCCGTCTCGCTTTTCTGGCCGCGATCCGCTATTGTATTGCCAATGGGTTAAGGATTCTCGGCCTGAGGCCGGTCGAGGATATGTAATGGGGCAAAAGGGATAAATGGACCAGGAAAATTCCAAGGGCCAGGATAAGCGCAATTGGCGCGAGCGCCTTGGTATCGGCGCACAGGGAAATGCCGGAGGCCAGATGACTGCTGGTGCACCGGCCAATAAAGACTTGCCTAAAATTTCAGAAAATTACCGGAAGGAGGCAGCGCCTGCTGCCGCACGTCCCGTTGCCACTGGGAAGCCTGCAGCGCGTCCTGTGGCAGCCGCTGCTCCTCCTGTGCGACCAGCACCCATGGCGCCAAGAGCAAATCCAAAGGCACCACCTGCCAGCGCGCCTGTGGCACCCGATAAATTGGCCGAACGTCTACGCTCACAGCGTGAAGCGTCGACCAAACTGGCGGAGCAGCGTGTTCAGGTGGCCAAGCAGCGGGGCGAAAATGCTCCTGCCGCCGCACCCGCAGCACAATCCAATGGCGCATCCTCTCCCAAGCCCAAATTTGGCTTTGCCGAGGAGAGTGAAGCTAAAGCGCCGCCGCCCCAGCCACGGCCAAGTCTTGCCCCCGTGGTGACGCCGCCGCCTCCGCCCGTGCAGCCACAAATGTCGCCCGCCCGTCCACCACTGGGTGGCGGCATGCCGCCGGTTGTGCCGGCTTTTCAGCCACGCCCTCAGACGCAGCCTTTTCAACCGCAAACCGCGCCGGTCTTTCCGCCGCCGGGGCAGCTGCCTCCCGGTTTTCCGTCGCAGGGTTACGGTCAACAGCCGGTTCCGCCCTATCGACCGATTGATCCTGCGTCTGGCTATGCGCCACCACCGGGTTATGTACCGCAACAGCGCGGATTTGGAGTGCCGCCCCAACAAGGTGGGTTCGTACCACCCCCCAGTCCGCGCTTGAACATGCCACCCCGGCCAACGCCTGGTGGAAATGCCAATTATCAGCAACAGGCAGACTATGGCGCAGCTCCGCCGCAACCTGGGAATTTTGCGCCGCCACCGCGTATGAACCGCCCGCCCATGCGTGGGCCAGTTGCTGCCCCCGTTCAAGACCCTGCCTATGAAGAAGATTTGTATGACGAGGTCCCGCCATCACGCGGTGCTGCACGTCCAACCAGCACTGATTATCAGCAGGCCTATCGCGAAGCTGAATATGGCTATGAAGACGAAGTGCCGCGTTCGAAAGCGCCCTGGATTTTAGCCAGTTTGCTGTTACTGGCGCTGCTGGTGGCCGGGCTTGGTGTTCTGGGGTACCAGAAATACTGGAAGCCCATGATTACGGGACAAACAGCAACACAGGAAGTGCCTGCGGTTGCGGCCCCTGAGACGCCTGCCAAGGTGCAAACTGAGCAGCCTGTTGCTGCGCAGCCTGCGGGTGGTGTTGCCACGCCAACAAAGAAGCAGATCTATGATCGCATCGTCGGCGACCAAGAGGTTCTGGGTGGAGATGTATCCGCTCCGGCTGAAACGCCTGCCGCTATTCCCGAACCCACAAACGCCAATCCTGCTGCACCTGCGCCTGCTGCGCCACCGCCTGCGGCTGGCAGTGGAGAAGATGCAGCACCACTCCCCATTCCGCCGCCTCCGGGTGGGGCAGGCGGGCAGCAAGGGTCGATTGACCCTGCGTCTGTTCCTGCGTCTGAAAAACAATCTGCTGAACTGAATTCTGCTGCCGCCGGTGAAAGCC
>CAXTKL010000005.1:0-30347 GCA_964244825.1 uncultured Aestuariivirga sp. | reverse complement strand
CCTGCGTCTGAAAAACAATCTGCTGAACTGAATTCTGCTGCCGCCGGTGAAAGCCAGGCGGCAGTTGTCGCTTCAACACCGCCACCCCCTTCGCCGGTGGCCGACCCAGTGGTGCCCGGAGAGACTGCTTCAGCACCCAGCCCATCCCGTTCGCTTACCGTTCAGCCGAATGTTGATGAGCCTGTCACAGCTGCTTCAGATGCCATCACAGATACGTCTGATCCACTTGCGGTTCCGTCAAAAAAGCCTGAAAAGAAGAAGCTGCAACCTGTCAAAGAGAAGGTGGCAAACACCAAACTGGGTGCAAAACCTGTCGTATTGGTTCCACCGACGAAAAAACCGAAACTTGCGCCATCAAAACAGCTCGACGACACAACTGCCGTTGCGAGCAATTCTGATGACACAGGCGGCGGATTGTTTGGAGACGGGCAGGCCACAGGGCAGGGCGTAGCACCGGCTCAGCCTGTCATCGCACCAGCACCGGTCAAGAAAAAGCGGACCTTGGCTGACCTGTTTTCGAGAAATTCTGATCCTGTAACAGACCAGGGCGCAAATGTGGGTACGCTAGACCCGGCAACGCCTGTGGCAAAACCGGCACAACGCCAGGCTGCACTACCTGCACCAGCCCCCGCCCAGCAGTCGTCGTCGCTGGCCGGCGATTTTGTGGTGCAACTTGCTTCTTTCCGCTCAAAGGCCGAGGCGAGCGCAGAATTCAGTCGCTTGCAATCAAAACATGTGGGCGTTCTAGGCCAGTTTTCGCCGATTATCAGTGAAGCGAATGTTGGCGGCTCGACCCGCTTTCGCCTGAGTGTGGGACGCATGTCGAGTGAAGCACAGGCGAGTTCCGTGTGCAGCAAGCTATTCGCCAGCGGCGAGCGTGACTGTCTTGTAAAGAGACGTTAAACGTTCAGGCTCAGACAAGACAATCTGCCAACAGGCTTTCTGACGGCTCTGGTTTTCGGGTCTGGCCAGGCCGTGTGATGATAACATGCAGGTGGAGAAAAATGAAAACGGTTGTGAAGTCGTGGATCAGCGGTTGTGAAGGTCACGTGCTTTCGGGTGCGGAGCGCGATTTGTTTGCGAAGAATCAACCTTGGGGGTTGATCTTGTTCCAGCGCAATTGCGCGTCGAGCGAACAGATCAAACTGCTGACAGCAAATTTTCGTGACGCCGTTGGCCGCAAGGATGCGCCTGTGCTGATTGACCAGGAAGGCGGCCGCGTCCAGCGCATGGGGCCAAATGCCAATTCGGAATGGCGCAAATATCCTGCTGCCAACAAGTTTGGGACACTGTATCGCCATTGTCCAATTCACGGACTTCGGGCCGCGCGCAATGTGGGACGTTTGATGGCGGAAGACCTGGAGAATGTGGGCATTACGGTCAACTGCCTTCCGGTGCTTGATGTGCCTCAAGCCGGTGCCCACGCTGTCATCAGCGACCGCGCCTATGATGAATCGCCAGAGGTTATCTTGGCCTTGTCGCGCGCCCATGTGGCGGGTTTTCTGGATGGCGGTGTTCTGCCAGTCATGAAACATATCCCTGGTCATGGCCGCGCCACCGTGGACAGTCATAAAGAGCTGCCGCGGGTTTCTGCCAGCCGGGCCGAGCTTGAGAATGTCGATTTCCGGACCTTCGCCGGTTTTGCCGATTGCCCGATGGCGATGACAGCTCATGTGGTGTTTGATGTTTTGGACAAGCACAATCCGGTCACGCTGTCAAAACGTGTGATTCGGGATGTGATCCGCAAACAAATTGGCTTTGCCGGATTGTTGATGACGGATGATCTGTCAATGAAGGCGCTGTCAGGCAGTTTTGCTGAAAAGACACGGGCTGCGTTGGATGCGGGATGCGATCTGGTACTGCATTGCAGCGGCACCTTAAGCGAGATGCAACAGGTCGCAGATGCAGCTTCGCCACTCACCGGCAAAGCCATGGCAAGGGCGAAGGCGGCGCTGAAACAAAGGCGCAAACCCTTGCGATATGACGTCAAGACCGCCCTCAAGGATTTGGATGCAGCCATGAACATGCAACTGGCCTGATGAAACGGCCTGGGGAAAACCGGGACATTTTCGCCCGAATTATTGTTTTCCTGTGTGCAATCCAGTGCCGGTCAGGTTAAATTGCTGCCATGCCGAGTGAATCTGAAATCTCCGGGAAAACATGGCCAGACGGCGAAGGTGAACCACGCCGCGCTGTAACAACGGATGTCGAGCCCGAAGCGCTCATCATTGATGTGGACGGGTTTGAAGGTCCGCTTGATCTTCTGCTTGAACTGGCACGGACGCACAAAATTGACCTGTCGCGCATTTCCATATTGGCCCTGGCCAACCAGTACATTGCCTTCATCGAACGGGCACAGCATATGCGGCTTGAACTGGCAGCCGATTATCTGGTCATGGCAGCATGGCTCACGTACCTGAAATCGCGGTTGCTCATTCCTGCACCACTTGTTGACAGTGAAAATGAACCGCAGGATATGGCCCAGCGACTGGCGTTTCGCCTGCAACGGCTGAAGGCCATGCGGGATGCTGCTGAAAAGCTGATGCTTGGACCGCAGCTTGGCCGGGACGTGTTTGAGCGCGGAGCGCCGGAACCTTTGGTGATTGAGACCCAAACAGAATATTGCGATACGCTGCTTGATCTTTTGAAAGCCTATGCTGAGCGCCGACAGCGCAAAATGGTGCACCAGACCTACACAATCAAAAGACAGCCCGTGTGGTCGATCAAGCAGGCGCGGGAATCGTTGCAACGGCTGATCGGTGCGATGGATGACTGGGGAAGTTTTGACGGGTGGCTTGAAAATTATGGCGTTCATCCGGAAACCCGCCGTTCCCTGCGTGCATCAAGTTTTACCGCCAGCCTGGAACTGGCGCGTGAGGGCGTGATCGAAATTCGCCAGAATGAAGCATTCCAACCGATTTTCCTGCGGCGCAGGGTATCGGCTGCATAATTGACAGAGGACTTACCATGCAAGCCCAGCCGAAACGTCAACTGGTAGCGGACGCGGATATGGACACACCAGAAAAATTCGAAGGTCCTGCGGCAGAAATCGCATTGCATCCGCGGCTGGATCGGGACCAGCATTTGCGGATCGTGGAGGCCATGTTGTTTGCCGCAACTGAGCCTCTGAGTGCCGAGAAATTGTCTACACTGTTGCCTGAGGGAACAGATGTGCAAACGCTGATCGATGACCTGACCGCCAACTATCAGAATCGCGGTATCAACCTGGTTCAGGTTGCCGGGCAATACATGCTTCGCACATCACCAGAAGTGGCTTTTGTTCTGCGCCGTGACACGGTGCAGCAAAAGAAACTCACGAAAGCGGGCCTCGAGACACTTTCAATTGTGGCCTATCATCAACCCGTCACACGTGCTGACATTGAAGACATTCGCGGCGTGGCAATCTCGAAGGGGACGCTTGATACTCTTCTCGACATTGGCTGGGTGCGGATGCGCGGACGGCGCAAGACTCCGGGGCGCCCTGTTACCTATGGCACGACAGAGGCATTCCTGCGCCATTTTGGCTTGAATGAAATTACGGATCTTCCGGGTCTCCAGGAACTCAAAGCGGCCGGGCTGCTTGAAGGCAATCTACCGCCAGGTTTTGACATGCCGCTTCCCAGAATGTCTGATGACCTCGCAGAGGACGAGGAGCCACTTGACGGCACGGAAATGCAGCAACCGCTTGAAATGTATTTGGCCGAAGAAGCAAACGGTGATGCACCAACATAGTGCGCTGCGGGCCTGGCGCGTTTACCTTACTTGTTCAGCTTAACAGGTGATTGCGCGGCATTTACCATAGGTTACACTGGCTGACGTGCCTCTAAAAATGTATGGTCGGAACACAGATCAGGGGTGACCGGCAGCACCAAATCACAGCGGAAACCCAACTCCACAAGGAGAGGCGGCACTCACTCCAGAGCAGTTGCCGTCTCTCCTTCATCATTTCCGGGCGATGTTGCCCGCTGGAATGGCCCAGGGTTCAGGCCCGCCGCATCTCCTGAACCTCGGGTCCGCCGGTCCGGACGCGAATCGAGTGGCCTCCTCGTTTGCATTATGTCCGGGCCGGCACTCTATTACCTTCAGTCACACAAAAGAAAAGCGCCGACAATGCAGCGCCTTGAACTGTCACTGGCAGAAGCAGATTACTTGATCTTGGTTTCCTTGAACTCGACATGCTTGCGCACCACGGGATCATACTTCGTCATCGAAAACTTTTCCGTTTTGGTACGGGAGTTTTTCTTGGTCACATAAAAGTAACCGGTGTCTGCTGTTGATTGCAGCTTGATCTTGATCACATTGCCTTTGGCCATAACATTCTCCAAAACCCGAATTTGACCGGGATAGAGCCGATGGGCCAATGAAAGTCAAGTTCTAACGGGTTTCGACGATTCCTCAAAAACGCTGTCATGCGTCAGCGCGCAACATATTTGCCATAGACCCATCCGCGTCCGCCGCCATACTTGACCCGCAGCCATTTGCCTTGCTGGCTGCAGATGGACACACCATTGCCCGTGTAGATGCGGTCAATCTCTTCATAACTGGTGCCCGGACCTGTGCGCACGGACAGGAAGTTATCACCATTTGGATCGAGACCACGGACTTTCCCAAACTGGTTGCAGCTATCCGCCTGAGGTTTTGGAATGGACTTGTTAGGATTCCCGGGGGCCGGTGCCACCGGCGGTTCGGTCACTTTAGGTTTTGCGACGGAGGCCTTCAACAGTTTGTCCCGTGCGGCCTTGGCATAGGGCGTGAAAACACTGTTGGGATGCTGCTCAATAAATACATTCCAGCCATCAATCGTGTTGATGCTTTCAGACAATTTATAGGCCTGCTCTTCGCTCAAGCCCGGCGCTACGGGCGGTGGAGCCACAATCTTTGGCGGAACATAGACGGCCACGTGGGCTGGGTCCGTGGTCGCGCCGCCCGGTTCAAGTGCAAAGTTTTCGGGGAGATCGTCATAGTAAGCGGGGCGTTGTTCGTGTCCAACAGACTTGCCGAGTTGTTCCACATCATCGCGAATCGAGGCCGCAAGGTCGCGCAACTTGACGCTGGGCTGATCAAGCCGTGCCAGCAATACGCGGGTGTAGACTGAAGTCGGGTCATTATCGTTGTCGCCAAGGCGATCAAGCGCCGTTTGCCCGGCACCGGCCGAGTACATGATGAAGGTACCTTTGGTGGTGGTTGCGTTCGCCAGGCCTCTGGTTCCGCCGAGGCCTCTGGTACCACCCGCGGCAAAGGGGTTGTCGCGGCAGGCGTCGAGGATCAGGATGCGTGCACCTGCGCCTTTCTGTTCGAGCGCATCAACCACTGTGTTCACCGCCAGCGCTTCTGATTTCAACAGGTCGGTGCCGCCCTCAGTCGGCAATGGAATATCCGTAGGCAGCAAATAATTCTGCCCGGCAATTTCAACCCCGTGGCCGGAATACTGGATGATCACGGTGTCTCCGGGTTCGATCTTCGCGTAAAGCCGCGACAGTGTCTGGTTTAGGTCACGGCGGTCAAGGTTCAATGCGGTGGTGACATCGAAGCCGAGGCTTGAAAGCTTTTCACCAATGGCCGTCGCGTCACCGACGGCTTTTTCCAGTTTCGGCACCTCCTTGTAGTCATTGTTGCCAATGACCAGGGCGAGCCGTTTTGCTGCGACGGCTTGATTGGCGAGCACGGGTATGGCCAGCAGCATCACGAGGCAGATCATCGCTAGGCGTTTCATGATATGTTCTCCAGCAAATCCAACTCTTGTATAACCCGTTTTCGTCAACCTACCAAGTTCAAGCATGCGTTTTTACAGTCTGGGCTGTGAACTCAAACTGAATACAGTTCCGCAATCTTGCGAGGCGGCTTTACGGAGTGCAACCCGGTGCGTTCGGATTGATGCTACAATTTGGAGACGGCAGCGGTGAGGGAGGTGTCACTTGTTCGGGTGAAACCGGGTCGTCACTCTGGTTAAGTAAGATGACAGCCGGAATTGCCAAGGCGGGGATGATCAACAAGGGTGCCTGGGGTGCCATACCAGGTGCCCCATCGTTGCTGCCCAGGAACACGAAGCAGTTTTTGACGGGCAAATAGAATGCGGAATCCAGGCTGTTCTGGTTCGTGATATAGGGCAAGTCGTTTTGCAGCGCATTGGCCTTCGCCTGTCCCGTCAATTCGCGGGCTCTTGTCTTGTCTCCCCCCGCTTCAGCCACGCCACAACCCGCCTGGGTATTCACGGCCTGGCCGTTGCGGCCGCGCACGCGCACGGCCCCTTTCAACACGGCAATGAGCGTGAGGTCCGTCACTGTGAAATCAAATCCGGTGCCGCGAATGCCGATTGTGGCATTCGAGGTTGCGATGTTGTACGCCGATTTCGGGCTGTTGCCCGTGATGAAGCGGAATGTACCGCGCAGGGCTTTGATGCTCACTTTTGAAGCCGTTGAATTGTTGCGGCGTAAGTAAGATTGTAAGACCAGACGGGAGGACGGGCCGACGACCAGTTTGGTTCCATCATCCAGTTTCAACTGCGCATTGCCATCACCAACAGTTACGGTGTCGCCCTCAAATACGTCAGACCCGGCACTGAGCGCTCGTGAGCCACCAGGCCCTGCTGCTGTTGGTCGGCCCTGTACGGCAACGACAGCACCCATAGGGTCTGCGGCTTGAACGGACGAATTGAAATTCAAAGAAGATGTGACAATAGCGACCGCAGCCGCTGGAAGAAAGCGCCAGCTCATGTTTTCTTTTCCTTGCCCCTTAATAAATGATTAACACATCAAAATGGAAACGTCACCAGTGTGGATGTGAAATCCTTGGCTTCCCGAAAGCGCGTGCTTGTGGCAGTGTAAGCCGATGACGCGTATTGGATTTTATCCCGGTTCCTTTGATCCTGTCACTTTCGGGCACCTTGATATCATCGCCCGGGCGGGACGGATGGTCGACAGGTTGGTGATCGGCGTCGGTGTTCACGACGCGAAAAAAGCCTTACTGTCTTCCGACCAGCGCGTGGAGCTGGTAGTACAGTGTACAAAGCCCATTGCAGAACATGCGGGGTTGAAGATTGAGGTTGTCACTTTCAATGGACTGGCTGTTGACGCGGCGCAAAAGGTCAAGGCGCAGGCGATCATCCGCGGTTTGAGGGATGCATCGGACTTCGACTATGAAGTGCAGATGGCGCAGATGAATGGTGCCTTGTCGCCGGAACTGGAAACAGTGTTTCTGGCAGCGTCGCCCGCCACACGCATGATTGCGTCGTCGCTCGTCAAACAGATTGCCAGAATGGGTGGGGATATTTCACTGTTTCTGCCGAAACAGGCGGAAACAGTATTGCGGAAAGCATTGTCGCGCTGACATCGCCGAAGTTGCGCCATGTTTGCGGGTAGGCTAGTGGCGTGCCGTCAACTGGAGATTCTCATGAAAAATTTGATTTGGGCCGGGCTGTGCCTGGCTGCCCTCACAGCTCCCGCCATGTCCGCAGACAACCTGAAGGTGGATACGAGCCTTGGTTGCAGTTTCACCATCAAGCTGCGTCCTGACCTTGCCCCAAAGCATGTGGCGCAAATCACCAAACTCGCGGCAGCTGGTGCCTATGACAAGGTGGTATTCCACCGCGTCATTGACGGCTTCATGGCGCAGACAGGCGATGTGCAGTTTGGCAAACTGGGTGGCGACACGTCAGGAGCCGGCACAGGCGGTTCGACAGAACCCAACTTGCCAGCGGAATTCAGCAAAGAACACTTTGCCCGCGGTACGGTGGGCATGGCGCGAAGTGCCAGCCCGGACTCAGCGAATAGCCAGTTTTTTGTGATGTTTGCTGATGGTGGTTTTCTTGACAATCAATACACCGTCTGGGGCAGCGTCGATGAAGCAGGCATGGCCTGCGTCGATAAAATCAAGCGCGGCGAACCTGTGGACAACCCCGATGCAATGATGAAAGTGACCGTGCAATAATGGCCGATCTTGAAAATACACTGTTTCTTGACATTGCAGATAATGGCGGCAAGGCAAAGGGGCGCGTAACCATTGCACTGCGCCCTGATCTTGCGCCTGGTCATGTCGGCCGTATCAAGGAATTGGCGCGCGAAGGCTTTTACGACGGCGTGGTGTTCCACCGTGTGATTGAAGGCTTCATGGCGCAGGGTGGCGATCCCACGGGTACTGGCATGGGCGGCTCGAAAAAGCCAGACCTGAAGGCCGAGTTTTCGGCGGAATCGCACACCCGTGGGGCCTGTTCCATGGCCCGCTCGTCCAGCCCGAATTCTGCCAACAGCCAGTTCTTTATCGTGTTCGATGAAGCCAAGTTTCTGGACAAACAATACACCGTCTGGGGCCGCGTGACCGAAGGCATGGACATTGTTGACACCATCAAGCGCGGCGAACCTGTCAAGAATCCGGACAAGATCGCCAAGGCGCAGGTGGCGGCGGATGTGAAGTAATAATGAACGCCTTGCCCGACACTGATGAGTTTGATGTTTTCGATCTGATGGAGATCGAGAAGAGACTTTCTTTCGCTGTCGGGTATGCATATCAACGTGCTTATTTGGAAGACGACGAATTCACAAAACGGCTCTCAAAGCTGTATGAGCTGTTGTCCGAAATGCAGATTACTTTCCAAGTTTTTCACGTTGGCGACGCAGTGCGAATGTTTTTGGGCAGTTCATATCGTACTGCAAAGACCGCCATCAAAGTTTTTGAAGAAGCCCAAGTGTGGCGAGAAAATTATGTACTCTTTCAAAAGCTTATGCTGGTACATCACGACATGGTGGATGGAATTGTCCATCCTCTCTATACTGCCGTAAACTTCTTAACACGCTCGGCAGTCGCACAAACACTTGGCATTCAGCCAAGTTCCTTTCGCGCATGTTTTAAAAATGCTTTTGGTCAACGTTGGATGGATGCGCGCCATGCTCTTGCACATGAGGACGCGCGCATGGTTCCCAAGTACGTTGCCAGTGAGCCTAAAATATCAGATATCGAAAGAATTCAGTTCCGGGGAACTTCTGGCACAAATATTATTGGACTTCATGCGAAGGACTCCGATGGAAATTCTTTCGAGTTTGATTTCGGTGAAACGCGTTATCTGGAACTTCTTGCCCAACTAGAGCAAGTTCTCTTGAAGCGCAAAAGATAGTGCGCGTCACAGACTTCGACTTTCATCTCCCACCTGAAAAAATAGCCCTGCGTCCCGCAGTCCCTCGCGAAAGTGCAAAACTGCTGCTGGTTGGGGAGCAGATTGGTGGCTACACTATCGCCGATCTGCCCTCACTGCTCAATCCAAGTGACATCCTCGTCTTCAACGACACCCGCGTCATCCCCGCCGCTTTGTCCGGACATCGTATTGGCCGTCTTGGCACCACGCCCAAAATCGAAGCGCTGCTCCACTTGCGGCTGGATGGTACAAGGTGGAAGGCTTTCGTCAAACCTGCAAAGAAGCTTGAGCAGGGCGATACTTTGCAGTTTGGCGAACTCAATGCCACGGTTGAACACAAGGGCGATTCTGGCGAAGTCACGCTTTGCTTTGCCGTTGCCAATGCCGAACTCGATGCAGCCTTGATGCAATGGGGCAGGGTGCCTCTGCCGCCTTATATCGAAGGCAAACGGCGACAGGACGCTCAGGACCGGGCTGACTACCAGACCGCATACGCCAAACATGATGGAGCGGTCGCTGCGCCGACAGCCGGACTACACTTCACACCAGACTTGTTGAAGCGATTGCAAGATACTGGAATACAGCAGGAATATGTGACTTTACATGTGGGTGCCGGGACGTTTCTTCCCGTTAAGGTCGACGATACCAAAGACCATAAGATGCATTCGGAATGGGGCAGTGTTTCGGCGCAAACATCGCAACGGCTCAAAATTGCCAAAGCCCAAGGTCGCCGCATCATTCCAGTGGGTACGACGTCGCTCCGATTGCTGGAGGCTTCGGGCCTTGATCCCTTCGCGGGGCCTACCGATATCTTCATCACGCCCGGTTATAAGTTCCGTGCTGTAGATGGCCTCATCACCAACTTCCATTTGCCGAAATCAACGCTGTTCATGCTGGTGTGTGCGTTCGCTGGAACGGAACGCATGAAGGCAGCCTATGCCCATGCCATGGCGAATGACTATCGGTTCTATTCCTACGGTGACGCCAGCCTGCTATGGCCCGGCTCATGACACAGGACTTCGGCTTTACACTTCATAGACAGGACGGCAAGGCGCGGCGTGGCACCGTTCACACGGGTCGCGGCGATATTCGCACGCCAGCCTTTATGCCCGTTGGGACCGTCGGCACAGTGAAAGGTCTGTATCTCGATCAAGTCAAAGGCACAGGTGCGGACATCATCCTTGGCAATACGTATCATCTAATGTTGCGCCCGGGTGCTGAGCAGGTGGCGGAACTTGGCGGCTTGCATCATTTCATTGGATGGAAGGGACCGATCCTCACAGACAGTGGCGGTTTTCAAATCATGTCGCTTTCGAAGATCCGTAAAATAACCGAGCGTGGGGCCATGTTCCAGTCCCATATTGACGGGCGCAAACATGAGTTGACGCCCGAGCGCGCTATGGACATTCAGCGCTTGCTGGGATCGGATATACAGATGCAGCTCGACCAATGCATCGAATTCCCGCACACGGAAAAGCAGGCGGTCAAGGCCATGGAACTGTCGCTGCGCTGGGCCGAGCGTTCGCGCAGGGCCTTTGGTTCACAGCCTGGCAAGGGCAATTTCGGCATTGTGCAGGGAGGTACGGATGCAGCGCTGCGGCAGCGCAGTGCTGAAGGGTTACAACAGATCGGATTTGAAGGTTATGCTATTGGTGGTCTTGCCGTGGGTGAAGGCCAGAAACTCATGCTGTCGACACTTGATGTCACAGCGCCAATGCTGCCGCAAAATCGGCCCCGCTATTTGATGGGTGTGGGCACGCCGGATGACATGCTGGAAGCCGTTACCCTTGGCGTTGACATGTTCGACTGTGTGATGCCGACACGCTCCGGCCGACACGGCCAGGCGTTTACGCGCTTTGGCAAGATCAACATCCGCAATGCCAAGTATGCCAAGGACAGCCGACCGCTCGACGCGGAACATGCTTGTCCGGCGTTGTCGCAATATTCCAGAGCCTATCTCCACCATCTGGTGCGTTCCGGCGAGCTTCTCGGCATGATGCTGCTGTCCTGGGCCAACATCGCCTATTACCAGTCCCTGATGCAGGGCATGCGTGATGCGATAGAGCAGGGCTGCTTTGAGGACTTCCGGCTTGCTACGAAGGAACAGTGGAAGCGCGGCGAAGTCTGACCTATTGTTGGCCAACCAAGGAGACCTGTCATGAAGATGAGCGGCGAAGAAATCATTCCGGCTGGAATCGAAACGGTTTGGAAAGCATTGAATGATCCGGAGGTTTTGAAGCAGTGCATTCCGGGATGCGAAAGCATTACCAAAACATCGGCGACGGAAATGACAGCGCGGGTTGTCGCGAAAGTTGGTCCCGTGAAAGCTGGGTTCAACGGCTCGGTCAAACTCAAGGATTTGAAGCCACCGCACTCTTATCGCATCGAAGGCAAAGGCGAAGGCGGACTGGCGGGAGCCGCCAGCGGCGGGGCATCGGTCAACCTGGAAACGGTGCCTGAAGGCACCAAGATGAGCTACGATGTAGATGCGCAGGTCATTGGCAAGATGGCCATGCTGGGGTCACGGTTGATTGATTCTACAGCACGGTCGTTGGCCGGACAGTTTTTCGAAAAGTTTGCCATTGTTGCTGCGAACATGCAGCCGGTAGCAACTATGACCAAAAAGCGCGCCGTGAAACCGAAGAAAATTGCAGAAAAAAAGAAAGGAGCCAAGAAAGTTGTTAAAAAAATCTTAGCCAAAAAGAAGACAGCGCAAAAGTAATTGGCGGGCCGCGACCGATAGTGATGAGCACTACGTTTACGCTATAGTCCTCGCCTAGGCCAGCAAGTGCGCCGTTTTGACTGGATCGCTTGTCAACGTGCTGAAGCCTTAGACGGTGTGGTATAAGGGATCGCCGCCCTCGAACTCGTGAAGCCTGAGTTAAACATTCGAGAAGCAGAGTCGGCGCTCGAACCCGTTTTACGAATCGGTGCAACAGTGTTTAAATTCAATTGGATTAAACGTGGCCAGTCAGCGTCCGCACTAGTGATTGGGGCATCTCATGATAGAATCTGTCTTTTGGAAGGAAGAACTTGCGCGAATTGCCAAGACTCTTAGACCAGTCAAACGATCTCCCCGCTGGTTCGAGAGGTCAGTTTGCACGATTGAGCGCGTCATAATGATTGAGTTCTTCATTGAGAGTGAGAGATAAAATGAGCGTTTTCAAACGTCTAGGTGAAGCCTTATCAGGCAGCTCCCCCAATAATTTAATGATCCTGCAGGCGGAAAAATTTTTCGCTTCTGCGGAAAAATTAAGTGGGGGACAAATCGAAGCCCTCGCGCAGGTGGCCGGGGATCTTACGCGGCGCTTTGACCATGATCTTAACGTTATATACATGAGTACAACAAATCAAAAATTCTCAATGGCATTTGATGCTCGAGAAGACCTTGTGAAGGTGGCGTTGATGCCGACAGAGCAACTCTTTGCGCCAAGCGCCAAACAGGCCATGGTCAATCTTCAGTTCGCAAGCATGTATTTCTATTATTTAATAGTGTTGAGAGGCATTTCAATAAATACTGGTGCAGTAGGTGAGAAGGCCGCGCAGCTAGCAGATTTATACTCGGCATATCTTTTAATTCTATTTCCTCCATTGAAATAGGAATTTGAGACATGAAAGAAGCAGTGACAGCGCGTTTAGGCGAGAAGCAGAGCCGGCGCTTGAACCCGTTTTGTGAATCGGTGCAACCGTGTTTAACTCGAATTGGCTTAAATGTGGCTAGTCAGTGTCCGCACTAGTGATTGGGACATCTAATGATAGAATCCGTCTATTGGAAAGAAGAACTTTCGCGAATTGCCAGGACTCTCAGACCAGTCAAACGACCACCTCGCTGGTCCGAGAGGTTAGTTTGCACAACTGAGCGCGACATAATGATTGGCTTCTTCATTATCAGGAGAATGATTGAGTTGCACAAAGTTTCACGGCAAACAAGTGATCTACGGGTGCAGGTTTTTTCCATACGTGCTTTGAAAAAAATCAATAAGCTTTCACAAATTTCTTCAGACAATTACGAATGGCCTGAAGAAACGAATGCTGAAAAGCCATTGGGCTACATAGCAAACCAATTCATCCATGCCTACTTGAGCGGAGTTGAGCGCAATAGCCAGCGGAATTGGAGTGATATCATGGTTGTGTCTGATTTCGACCGCAATGATCGAATTTGGAGAGTGCCAATCAGTGAAGTAATTCGAATATTCGAAATTGCATCTTCTGACTACCCAGCCAGCTTAGCATATGAATGGAACGAGGTTAAATACGATTATTCAGTAGTGACAGAATGATCCAGCCAAAACATTTTCCACTATCATCATTCCAGCAAAATGAATTAGTCGATACGTTCAGTAATGGGAGTTTTTAAGTGATTAGGAAGCGTGTGGCATTGTCTGTTGCGGCTGCTGGTGCATTCTTTAGTGGTGTTCTTTTCTTCATACCAAACTGGACGCTGGTGGGATTTGGGGCGCGGCCAATCTCAATGTTGGCAATGAGAGCAGATCAGCACGCCGAGGAAGCTTTTGTGGCGAATGCTCCTTTTATACAAACTTCGCAATTTGGAATTCCGAATACGATTGACGAAAGCTTTGATTTCCCAAGCTATATGAAAACAAACGATCTGTATGAATACTCGGCAAGCTTCGTAGGCGTATTTAATATGAGTCTTGCAGAAGCCGTAAAGAGTGAGGTCATCAAGAGTAAGCACCAACGGGAATTGATTAGAGGTGCATTACGGGGCGCTTTCGATGGGTACGATTCGTTGAAGAAATTACAAGTCTACTCAGAGATAGACCAAGTAAAAAAGTCAATATCGTACACCTCAAGTTACATTCAAGAATATTTTGGGGAAGTGATCGAACTGGCTATCAATGCTGTGACAGGAATGTTTTTGGCGTTATTCGCATATGGAGTCTGGCTATTCGGAGCAGCAAGTTTTCGTCGCTGGATGGCTTGGGTTTCCGCAGATAACAAATCTAAATAGTTGCCGCGTTTGCAATTCACGGTCCGGCAATTGACTCGCGAATTTACTATGTCCCGCACTTTGAATCCAATCTTGATCAAATCCAGTCGGGTTCTGCAAAGGAAATTCTGGAAACACAGCCACACGCTTTCATTTTCACCAACGCGGCATTTCACGAACTGGCATTATGAGGGGTCGTCCCGAAGGACGGCTGTGCGATGAAAGCACGAGCCTGTTGACTACTTGATGAGCAAACGCGCCCTAGCCTGATACAGAACTCTTATGCGATCTTAACGACAAAGGCCCCGCACATCGCGCCAAGTGATTGAATGCGATTGGCAATCGGAAGGATCGCAGCTTGCACCTGTGGGGCGCGATGTGCGAAAACGTTCCCTAACCTCTTGAAAACACGCAACCGACCGCAAGCGCACCTCGTGCCCCTTTATCCTGCCATCACTGCCCCTTTCGCCGACAATTCGCTGCAGCATGAAATTCTACGAGCGCTAATAGCGTCCTGCTGGTCGTTCGGTGACGGCTCTTGCATCTGACATAGATGGGCCCTGTCACAGGGTGTGGGCCGGAACGGGAAGCCATGAGGAAGCCTGGCGCATCATGGCGTTTGAACCGGCTATGCCCCTTCAGGTTTTGCCGTGGCAGAATTGCCCCATGGCCCGCCCGCGCAAATTGTACCCGCCGACAGCATCCGATCAGTTGGAGGCGCTCCTCGGCTTTCGCTGGGATATCGGGCGTCCGCCAAAGCACAACCTTAAAGCCTGGACTGTCACCGACGATTGGCCCGAGCCTATACCGGTGACATTGGCAGAGGTTGAAGTCTTCGAGCACTTCTTTGCCAACCTGTTCGATGAACTGTTCAGCGGCCAAGACTGATCGTTGCATATCCTCTTGGACGTTGAATCCTGATCGGATAATATCGCGGCGCAGGAGACCCATCATGACCATGAGCCCCTCCACCATTGCCACGCGCGCCGCCCTCTACTTGCGCGTCTCGACCGCAAGACAAGCCGAGCATGATGTCTCGATCCCTGATCAGAAGCGACAGGGTGAAGCCTATTGCCTGTCACGCGGCTTTCAGCTCGTCGAAACCTATGTGGAACCGGGTGCATCTGCCACCAATGACCGCCGCCCTGAGTTCCAGCGCATGATTGAGGCGGGAACAACCAAGCCCGCCCCCTTTGACGTGGTGGTGGTCCATTCCTTCAGCCGCTTCTTTCGCGATCACTTCGAGCTGGAGTTCCATGTGCGCAGGCTGGCCAAGAACGGCGTGAAGCTGGTCTCCATCACCCAGGAGATGGGGGATGATCCCATGCATGTAATGATGCGCCAGATCATGGCCCTGTTCGATGAATACCAGTCCAAGGAAAACGCCAAGCATGTCATCCGGGCCTTGAAGGAGAACGCAAGGCAGGGCTTCTGGAACGGCGCGCTTCCACCCATCGGCTACCGCACAGTCGCTGCCGAAACGCGCGGGCAAAAGGTCAAGAAGAAGCTGGAGATCGACCCGTTCCACGCAGATACTGTACGGCTGATCTACCGCCTCGCCTTGGAAGGCGATGGCACCTCCGGCCAGATGGGCGTCAAGAACATCGTTTCCTACCTCAATGGTCGCCGCATCTTCACCCGCGATGGCGGGCGCTGGGGCATCGGTCAGGTCCACCGTATCCTCACCCGCAAGACTTATATCGGCGAACATGAGTTCAACAAGCGGACCAAAACCAAGGAACTGAAACCGTTAAGCGAGATCGTCACCGTTCCGGTGCCGCCCATCATCGCGCCCGAAACCTTTGATGCGGTGCAGGCGCGGCTCAAGGCCCGCAATCCCAAGGTGATGCCCGCCCGCGTCATCAGCGGACCGACCCTCCTAACCGGCCTGATCCATTGTGCCAAATGCGGTGGGGCGATGACCATCCGCACCGGCAAGGGCGGACGCTATCGTTATTACGCCTGCTCGTTGAAGGCCCGCCAGGGCCCAACGGCCTGCACTGGCATGGCCGTACCCATGGAAAAGCTGGACGCTCTGGTCGCCCGCCATCTGGAAGAGCGCCTGCTTCAGCCTGAGCGCCTCGAAACCATCCTTGCCAGCGTGCTTGACCGGCGGCAGGAACAGGGGGAGCGCCGCCGCGCACATATCGTGGAACTCAACAAGCGCTCCACCGAATCCGAACTGCGTCTCAAACGCCTCTACGACGCCATTGAGGCAGGCATAGCCAATATCACCGATCCTGCCCTCAAAGACCGCATCGATAGCCTCAAGGCCATCCGCGATCAGGCCAAGGCCGATGCAACCCGCGCTGAGGCTATGCTGGACAGTTCAGGTGCCAAGGCGATCACACCGCAAATGGTCAACGCTTTTGCCGAGTCCGCGCGCCAGCGCATGCGGTTGGATGATGGCAGCTACCGCCGCGACCATCTGCGGGCACTTGCCCAGCGCGTCGAAGTTGCCAAGGGTGAGGTTCGGATTATTGGATCGAAGTCCCTGCTGCTCCAGACGCTCACCGCCAACAGCGGCGTAAACTTGGTGCCCACTCAAGGACTGAAGTGGCGGAGGGGGAGGGATTCGAACCCCCGGAGAGCTTACACCCCCAGCGGTTTTCAAGACCGCCGCAATCGACCACTCTGCCACCCCTCCGCAGGGGTTCTGGATCGGGCCGCGTTCTGCACCAGCGCGGTGCCGTGGTCAAGTGGCGTAGCGGGCGTCCTCGGCATCCAGCAAGGCTTTCATTTCGCTGAAGTGAACATGGAACTGGTCGCGATCGGCCTCCCATTCCTGGGCTGTTCTTTCTGCGACGTCAGGCGTCATGACGTGAAGTGGTTGACCAGTCTGATAGGCCAGCACCAGATTGTGGCAGGCGCGCTCGAGATAGTATGTGAGATCATAGGCTTCGGCGACGGTTGCGGCGCAGACCAGCACGCCGTGATTGCCCATCATCATAACCGATCGGTTGCCAAGAAGCCGCGCGATGCGGTCACCTTCTTCATCGCTGTTCGCCATGCCGCCATAGTCCAAATCGACGGCGACGCGATTGTAGAAGCGCGCTGTATTCTGGTCGATGGATTTGATTTCAGGATTGGCGAGTGATGCGATCACGGTGGCATAGGTGGGATGGAGGTGAATGATGCAACGGGCGTGGGGCAGGGCGGCGTGCAGGCGGCCATGCAGTGACCAAGCTGTGAGGTCTGGCGCATCCCGTCGCGACATTGTTGATTTGTCATCTACATTGAGCTGCAACAGGTCCGAGGCACGAATTCTGGAAAAGTGCCGCCAGCGCGGGTTCATCAGAAAGTTTTTCCCATCTGGCGAGGTGGCGAGACTAAAATGATTGGCCACAGCTTCGTTCCAGCCATTGAGCGCGGCAAGCCGCAACGCCGCTGCCAAATCGACCCGCATTTGCCACAGATCAGCCTCAGTGGACCTTGAAGATATTGGCATGACACTTGACATGGATAAGTCTCCGCAAGGCGTTAACTCTACCGCCACTTGCAATTGTCAACAACCTCGAAGTTGCTGCATCTTGAAAGGGCAGCGCTGTTTCTGCATATGAGCGAAGTCATGGGTGGGTTTAAAATTAAGGTTGTGGTGCTGGCACTGCTGGTTTTTGCCAGTGGAGCGCTTGCCCAAGGGTCCGAATTGCAGGGCCTGAGCTTTGGCAAGCGCTTGAAACTGGCCCGTGCTGGTGATGACGTGGCGGCGCTTTCGGTTGCTGCCGACTATGAGAATGGCACCAACAGCGCCCGTAAAGACAGCAAGGAGGCCGCGAAATGGTATCGTCAGGCGGCACTTTCGGGCAATATGGAAGCGCAATATCTGCTGTCGAAACTGATTGCAAAGGGCACGCCCGGTTTACCTGTTGAAGCATCAGATGGCATCAAGCTGCTGCAATCGGCTGCGGAAAAAGGTTATGCGCCCGCCCAGAACGAGTTGGGACTGCGGTTTCAAAAGGGTACCGGGTTGACCGTAAGTTCAAGCCAGGCAGCGAAATGGTATCAGAAGGCCTCTGACCAGAATCATGTACCTGCCCACGTCAATCTTGGCCTGTTGCTGGTCAAGGGCGATGGCATTGCGCAAGACTTCCCCAAAGCGCTGATCCTGTTTCAAAAAGCGGCTGATGCCGGGGATAGCTGGGGGCTGAACAATCTGGGTTCAATGTATGAAATGGGCTGGGGTGTCAGCAAAGACATTGAGAAGGCCAAACAGTTCTACAAAAAAGCCGCAGACAAGGGAAATGCCATGGCACCCTTGAACCTCAGTAGGCTTGGCGGGCTTCAGTAAGCCTTAACCATTTTTACCAACCTAAGCTTTACCCCGCTGCGCGATAACATGCGCAGTGTTGCTTTTCTGCACGGCACGGAATGGCTTTGTATGTGGGGTTTGCTGATATGCGTAAAATTGTGACGATGGTATTGTTGGCGTCTGCTGTGGCGCTGGCGGGTTGCTCCTCCCACCGGGGTGAGAAGACCATGGCGGCAAAAAACAGTTTTGGTGAAAGTCTGGCTGGTTTCAGGGGCAAGGGCAGCTCCTACTATCGTGGCAGCGGCCCCATTCCCCATGGCGGCGGCCGCTATTGGGTGGGCAATCCTTACCAGGTCGCAGGCCATTGGTTCACGCCGAAAGCGCAGCCGGGCTATGACCGCAAGGGTGCTGCCTCATGGTACGGTGAGGCGTTTCATCGCCGCAAGACTTCTAACGGCGAATATTTCGACATGAACCAGTTGACGGCGGCACATCCCACGCTGCCGCTTCCAAGTTATGCGCGGGTCACCAATCTGGAAAATGGCAAGGTGATCATTGTGCGCATCAATGACCGCGGACCTTTTGTGGGAACGCGCATCATTGATTTGTCAAAAAAGTCAGCTGATGCCTTGGGCTACAAGAGCCGGGGCAAGGCCAATGTGCGGGTGCAGTGGATTGGCAACGCGCCACTGAATGATGATGGTGCCCATCTGGCGATGATGAATCGCAAGGCTGCGTCTGGTGCTGGCTTGGGAACGCTGATCGCGGCGGCTGACGGTCCGGCACGCGGTGGTAATGATGATGTACAGGTGGCGGCTGAAGCAGCCCCTGAAGCCGCTCGGCAGCAGGCCGCCTACGAAGTTCCAAAACCACGCAAGAAAGCCCGTGGCCAGTCGCAGATTGTGCTTGTGGGAAGTTTTGCCGATCTTGATGCGGCTGAACAGGCGCGATCGGCCTTGTCGGCCATTGGTCCGGTACAGGTGTATGAATGGCAAGCAGCAGACGGGCCGGTTTACAAGGTACAGTTGGGTCCCTTTATGAGCGAAATTGGTGCTGCCGATGCACTGGATGCTGTGCGCGGCCAGGGCTATCGCAAGGCGGCACTGCAATCCGCACATATTGAGCAAGTCGCCTTCAACCACTGATCACCTGGTTTGCATTCAGTGTACTAGCCCCCTATCCTCGGGACTATGCTGCTTCGCCTGATTTGCTGTCTTTTGTTTCTGACGGTCCCGCCTTTCGCCGGCGCGCAGGAGGTTGTGGACGCTGTTCCGGCGTTCGAGACTGCTGCACCCAATGCCATTCTGATTGATGCAAAGTCAGGTGAGGTCTTTTTTGAAAAGGCCGCAGACGTGGCCATTCCCCCCGCTAGCATGAGCAAGTTGATGACCCAGTCAATCGTGTTCGACATGCTGAAATCTGGCGAGTTGAAGGAAGACCAGGAATTCACTGTGACAGAAGATGCCTGGCGGCGCGGCGGTTCGCCATCCGGCAGTTCGACCATGTATGCGGAGTTGAACTCGAAAGTGCGTGTCATTGATCTCTTGCGCGGTGCCATCATCCAATCTGCCAACGATGCCTGTATCGCCTTGGCAGAGGGTATCGCCGGATCGGAACTGGCGTTCACAGAACTCATGCGCAAGAAGGGCGACAAGCTTGGCCTTCAGCACAGCACATTCAAGAATTCCACGGGTCTGCCGGATCCCGGTCATCTGATGAGCGTGCGCGACTTGAGCATCGTGGCACGGCACATTGTTTATGATCATCCTGATCGCTACAAGATCTATGCAGAGGGCAAGTTCACCTGGAACAAGATTGAACAGCAAAACCGCAATCCGCTGCTCAAGGACTATGCCGGAGCCGACGGCATGAAGACAGGCTTTACCAAGGAAGCAGGTTATGGCCTTGTGGGTTCGGTGCAACGAGACGGCCGCCGTTTAATCATGGTGGTGGCGGGTTTGAAAACGGCCAACGACCGCAAGACAGAGGCGCAGAAATTGCTGGACTGGGGCTTCAGGCAGTTCAAGTCGGTTGATGTGTTCGAGAAGGATGAAGTGGTTGCCAAGGCCCGGGTTTGGGGTGGTTCTGTGAATTGGGTTGAACTGCGAACGGCGCAGGCTTTCACGGTGGCTCTCACACCAAAGGAGCAAAAGAATGTGGAACTGAAACTCAGTTACACGGGCCCTTTGATGGCGCCGGTGAAGGCCGGGGTGGCAGTCGGGAAGGCGCGGGTGATTGTGGCCGGCAAGACTGTGGCAGAAGTGCCAGTGTTGACGTCTGCTGATGTTCCGGCGGTGGACTCGATGGTGCAGAAGGCTCTGGACAGTCTGTCGATGATGGTGTTCGGGGGTTGAATGCCGGGTCTGTTCATCACGTTTGAAGGCGGAGAGGGTGCGGGCAAGAGCACGCAAATCAGGCGTCTTGCAGAACACTACAAAACGATGGGCCGCGATGTCGTATTAACGCGGGAACCCGGTGGCACGCCTTCTGCGGAGCAGGTGCGGGCTTTGCTTGTGAATGGCGATGCGGGCAAATGGACGTCTAGTGCTGAAGCGTTGTTGAATTACGCGGCACGGGATGCCCATTTGCGGGAGGTGATACGTCCGGCATTGCAACGTGGAGCAACGGTATTGTGTGACCGCTTTATGGATTCAACGCGGGCCTATCAGGGAGTTGCAGGGGATTGTCCCATGCATCTGATTGCTGCCATGGAAACGCATGTTGTGGGAACAACATTGCCTGATCTCACGTTCATTTTTGATCTTGATCCGGCACTGGGGCTGGCGCGTGCCAAACAGCGTGGTGACGGCGTTGAAGACCGTTACGAACGCAAAGGGCTGCGTTTTCATGAAACCCTGCGCCACGCTTTTCTGGACATTGCAAGGCAAGAACCGACGCGATGTGTCGTCCTGGACGCAGGTCAGAAACCCGATCATGTCTGGTCTTTCTTGCTGTCTCATCTGAAAGAACGTGGTCATGGTTGATGAGAGTGCTGATCCCCGCGAGGTGCCCTGGCATCCACGTTTTTCTACCCACGTCGTGGGTCACGATGCGGCATTTGACGGTTTCAAGGCCAGCTTCGCGTCTGGCCGGCCGCACCATGCCTGGTTGATCACGGGCCGTTCTGGTATTGGCAAGGCAACACTGGCCTACAGCATGGCGCGGCATGTGCTGGCGCAGAGCATGGAGGCAGGCCAGGTCGCGCGTTGGATGCATGCCCGGGCCCATCCCGATCTGGCGGTTCTGGAGCGGACTTTGAATGATGCCAAGCCGAGAAAATTGCGGGCAGAAATTGCTGTCGATGATGTGCGCACGTTCATTGATTTCTTTGGCCGCACGTCAGGTGGGGGCGGGTGGCGCATCGGTTTGGTCGACGCGGCAGATGATTTGAATACCGAATCTGCCAATGCGCTTCTGAAACTGGTTGAAGAGCCGCCCGCCAAGACATTGATTTTGCTGGTATGCCACGCGCCCGGCCAACTTATTCGCACCTTGCGCTCGCGCTGTCGCAGATTGCCGCTCGTGGACGTATCACAACAACAGACGCTCGATATTCTCAATGCATTGCTGCTCGATCCAGCACCTGAGTCCGCTCATCTGGAGGATGCCGCAGTGATTTCGGGCGGAAGACCCGGCTTTGCCTTGCAGATCATGAACAGTGAAGGTGCAAAAGCGTTTCATTCTTTCGCGACGGCCAAGCGGCTTGATGCGCCGATGCGATCGGCGATCGGGCAGCATTTTGCCAGCAGGGCTGCGGCGCAACATGATTTTGAAGTGTTCATGGGGTTGCTTCTGGAATGGGTGGCCAACAGGGCGAAGCAAGAGTGTCATCATGCCTTGTCGGTTTTGCACAGCAATATGGCGCGGCAATGGGGGGTTGTTTCCGGCTACAATCTGGACCGGCGCACAGCTGTGATGGATGCACTTGTGCAAATCGATCATGCCTTGAAGGTGGCGTGATTTCGAGGCATTACCCCGGCCATGAGCAAGACGCCCTATCTGATCACCACAGCGATTCCCTATGCCAATGGTGCACCCCACATTGGCCACGCCTATGAACGCATCGCCACGGACGTGATGGCGCGGTTTCAGCGGCTGGACGGACGTGACGTGCTGTTTGTGACGGGCATGGATGAACATGGCCAGAAGATGCAGCAAACGGCAGCGCACTTGGGCCTCGCACCCATACAACTTGCTGACCGCACGGCAGCAGAGTTCGAGGCCATGGGCGAAATTTTGAATGCCCGCACCGACGATATCGTACGCACCACCGAAGAGCGCCACAAAGCCTCCGTCACCGAAATCTGGAAGCGCATGGAAAAGAAGGGTGACATTTTCTTGTCCAAGTATTCGGGTTGGTATTCGGTGCGGGATGAAGCCTATTACGCCGAAGACGAAACTGAGGTGCGTGAGGGCCGTCGCTTTTCGGTCAAGACCCAAACGCTTGTGGAATGGGTGGAAGAAGAGAGCTATTTCTTCAAGCTCTCGGCCTATGCCAAACCTCTACTCGAGCACTACAAGAACAATCCGGATTTCATTGTACCTGAGCAATATCGCAATGAAATTGTCTCCTTCGTGGAACGAGGCCTGCTTGATCTCTCGATGAGCCGCACCACCTTCAACTGGGGCATTCCAGTTCCGGGCAATCCCAAGCACGTCATGTATGTCTGGGTTGATGCGCTGACCAACTACATTACGGCCACGGGCTTTCCAGATCAGACGGGGCCTCGCGCCAAATACTGGCCTGCGTCAGCACACGTGATTGGAAAGGACATTACACGCTTCCACGCCATCTATTGGCCAGCCTTCCTGATGTCGGCAGACCTGCCATTGCCGAAGCAGATTGTGGTTCATGGCTTCCTTTTCAACAAGGGCGAGAAAATGTCGAAGTCCACGGGCAACGTGGTTTCGCCTGCTGATCTTGTGGAGCGTTACGGTCTTGATGCCGTGCGTTACTTCTTCATGCGTGAAGTGCCCTATGGATCCGATGGCAGCTACAGCCATGTGGCGATTGTGGCACGCACGGATGCGGAATTGGCCAATGGCATTGGCAATCTGGCCCAGCGTTCCCTCTCCATGGTGAACAAGAACTGCGGCGCGAAAGTTCCATTGAGGGGTCCGTTCACTGATTCAGACGTGGAGATCTTGGCGCTTGCGCAGGGCTTGCTCACCGAATGTCGAGCGCATCATAAGGACTACGCCATTTCCAAGGCAATCGAAGCAATCGCGCGCGTGGTGGCGGAAGCAGACCGCTACTTTGCAGGGCAGGCGCCTTGGGCATTGAAGAAGACTGATCCTGCGAGGATGGAAACAGTGTTGTGGGTCACAGCCGAAGTGGTACGCCGCGTCGGAATCTTGCTGCAGCCATATGTACCGCAGTCTGCTGCCAAGCTGCTTGATCTTCTCGCTGTGCTCGAAGGCGCGAGAAGCTTTGCTCATTTCGATGATGAACTGAAATCAGGCGATCCGCTGCCGCCACCCGCAGGTATTTTCCCGCGCTATGTGGAAGAAGAAGACAAGGCGTGATGTCGTTGATCGTCGATAGCCATTGTCATCTTGACTACGAAGGTCTGCATGATGATCTGCCGGGCGTGATTGCGCGCGCTGAAGCGGCTCATGTTGGCATGATGTTGTCGATATCGTCGCGGGTTCACAAGCGGCAGAATTTGTTTGCGCTTGCCGAGGCGCATGACAATATTTACTGTACCATCGGCACACACCCACACAATGCCCATGAGGAATTGGACGTGGCGGTTGCTGATCTGGTGAAGCTGACCGAGCATCAGAAGGTCGTTGGCCTTGGTGAGGCGGGGCTCGATTATCACTATGACATGAGCCCGCGTGACGCACAGATGATGGGATTTCGCAACCACATCGCCGCTGCCCGCGAAACGGGCCTACCACTGGTCATTCACACACGTGAAGCGGAAGACGATACGGCGCGCGTGCTGGAAGAGGAAATGGCCAAGGGCGCCTTCAAGGCCGTGCTACATTGTTTTACATCGCAGCAATGGCTGGCGCAAAAGGGCGTTGATCTTGGCCTTTACGTCAGCTTCTCCGGTATTCTCACTTATAAGTCAGCGCAGAATTTGCGGGATGCCGCCAAAGCCCTGCCGGAAGATCGATTGCTTGTCGAAACCGATGCACCCTATCTCGCGCCCGTGCCATTTCGAGGCAAAAGTAATGAACCTGCCTTTGTGGCGGAGACGCTGAAAGTTCTGGCAGAAACACGCGGTGTTTCGCCTGAGCACATGGCCGCTGCAACATCCGCCAATTTCTTCCGGCTGTTCAACAAGGTTCCGAAGCCCGCCCGCTACAGGTTTGCGGCATGAGCCTCACGGTTACCATACTCGGCTGTGGTTCCTCGGGTGGTGTGCCACGGGTTGGCGGAGACTGGGGGGTGTGCGATTCAGCAAATCCAAAGAACAGACGCCGCCGCTGTTCAATCCTGTTGCAGCGGGAGGAGGGTGTTCATCAAACCAACATCCTCATCGACACCTCGCCCGACATGCGCGAACAGATGCTGTCGGCCGGTGTCAAACATCTGGATGGTGTCTGGTACACGCATGAACATGCCGACCACACACATGGTATTGACGAACTGCGCGGCTTTTTTCTCAATCAGAAAAAGCGCATTCCCGTGTGGGCCGACAGTTCCACAGGCGGCATGTTAATGACGCGCTTTGCTTACTGTGTCATTCAGGCCCCCGGCAGCGATTATCCGCCCATACTCGATCTGAAAAATATTGTGCCGGGTAAACCGCTGGAAACGGGTGGGGTAGGTGGAGTTATCTCTGGACTGCCGTTTGAAGTGCAACATGGCAACATTCGCGCCTTGGGTTTTCGCGTTGGCAACATGGCTTATACGCCGGATGTGAGTGATATTCCTGACAGCAGTCTTCCTGCCTTGCAGGGGCTGGACGTGTGGATTGTCGATGCTCTGCGGCCCAAGCCCCACATCAGTCATTTCAGCCTGCCCGAAACCTTGGCGTGGATCGCCCGCATGAAACCGAAACGTGCCATTCTCACCAACATGCATCTCGATCTCGATTATGCCACACTGAAAGCTGAGCTTCCCGCTCACGTGGAACCTGCTTTTGATGGCTTGACCATTGACCTTTAATTCTGGAGTTAAACACATGATAAATCGTCGCTTGTGTCTTGCGTTTGTTGCAACATCCATGCTGGTGACCCCTGGGTTGGCGCAGACGGCTTGCAAGCCCGAACAGTTGATTGCTGCAGTGGATGCCTATGCGACAGCTCCGTTCGATGCCCCGGCCTGGCGCAAGTTGACCGGACTGGGCGATCCGATGCTGGATGGCAACAGTTACGCCTATGACAATTACAACCAGGTTGAAGACTGGCGCAAAGTTGTGGGCACCGTGGTGACGGGCAATCAGACGCTGGACAATCCCGGCTATAACTGCCGCATTGGCTATCCGCTCGAAATTCTGAAATCACGCATTTCCACATTTGGCGTCAAAAGCGATTACGTGCAGCAATGGCTCAAGGGCCAGGAACAGGTGTTGCGCGCGTGTGCTGCAGAATCGGGTGCGGTGCTCTCGGACGATGCGCCACCTACCAGTCTGAAATCTGACCAGATCACATTGCTGAAGCAGGACAGGGCCTACCAAAAAGCGTCCATCCTGTTCTACTGGAACCCGCAAGCCGCCATTCCCGAGTTCAAAGCCATTGCGGCATCAAATTCACCGCACAAGGCCGCCGCGCGATATAATGTGGCAAACATCCTCGCCAATGCAAAGAATGTTGTCGATGCACGCACAGAGGCCAAAGCCATTCTTGCTGATTCATCACTGTCTTCTGTCCACACCATAACACGGGAATTGCTCGGTTACATTTCCAACATCGAAGACACACCACAGGGTTGGACTGAGGTGATTGACGGCACAGTTGAAACCTTGAGCCAGCCCATGGCGGCGGTGACAGCCAATGACGCATCCAAATCCGACTATGTCAGAGCACTTTACGATATTGGCTATGCCGGCGTTGCCAACAAGAAGGACGACTGGTGGGTGACCAACAACCTGCCCCCTGACGCAACCTTGTCGAAAGCGCTTGCCGATGCTGCCCGCAAGCACCCCATGGTGCTGTGGATGATGGCGGGTCAGAGTGTCAATCAACCCTATACGCAAGCGCCCTGGGCTTTGGTGGGTGACAAATGGCAAGCCTGGGCAGCGTCTTACGTTGATCGGGCTGAGGCGCTGCAAGCCAAACCCCTGCCAGATCTTGCCAAGCGCGTTCTGGAAAGCCTGAAGGCCAAGACCGACGATGCCAGCCGCGCGGCAGTTTGGTCGCAGGCGCTGGACGCCGCGATGAAGGCCACAGCGTCTTGTGGTGACGCTCCCGACACGGCGGCGGTGACACAACTGGCCATGCAAGCGGTTCGCGTGTCCGCCATGGCCAATCGCTATGACGAAATTTATGCCAACCTGCCGAAACTGAAACTGGAAAATTCCAAAAGCCTGCGCGAAACCATCCTGCCGAAACTGATGCAGCACATTTTGGCCACCGGCAATGTGGAGGAGGGGCGCCGCCTGCGCGATACATTCTTGACGGATCGGTTCCTGAGCGGTGTGGCAGGGCAGGAACAGAACGCCCAGCGCGATGTCTTTGGACAGTTCCTGAGCGTGGTTGCCGAGGACGAAAGCCACTGGACGAAGGCACTGGCGCTGACCAATGAAAAGCTTCTCCCCAAAATTCTCAACTTTCTTCCTGCGGAAAAGCTGAACACACTCGGTGACAAAAGTGTTTTTTCACCTGAGCAGCGGGCACTGCTGAAGCGCGCAGCCTGGACTCGCAACTATGCAAGGGGCAGCAAAATCAGCGACGCGGCAACGGCAGAGATGTTCGCGGCCAATCCTGAATTGTCGGCGGCCCGGGATGCTGTCGCGAAGGACTATCCAAAACTGGCACCAGACCGCGTGTTGCTGTTAACCATATTGCGCAACCCGCGTTTTGGCGTATTGCTGAACTCGCCGGACTACACCGAACCTCTCGAAACCAAGCGTGACGTGTTTGCGGCATTGGATGAGTATGATCCCAATGACAAGAACTGGTGGTGTCCGCTGGAGTCTGACCGCCAGCTTGCAGCACTGCGCACAGAGTTTGACAGTCAATCAGCCATAAGCGGCGTCAAGGATTACGATGGCAAGGCCTTGGCACCGCTGCTTGAAACGGGCGCCATAGCCAAGATTGACGCAGCGCGTGAGAGCGTGCTGAAGCAGCATCCCATGACAAAGGCCGTGAACTGGAAAGAATTTGCCAGTCTGACCAAAGCGCCATCAGCACCACAGCTGCTGGCCAAGTCCGCCATCAAATGGGCGAAGGCGTCCAAGGGTGACGATGGCGCAGCTGAGGCGCTGGCTCTGGCCGTGCGGGCCACGCGCTATGGCTGCCGCTGGCACGGGTCTGTGAAGGCTTCTTCGAAGCCTGCGCAGGAGCTGCTGAAAGCCAAGTTCGCAGCAACAACCTGGGCTGCACAAACGCCTTACTGGTTTGATTGTGTGGATCTGCAATACGATGCCCAGTACAACAAGATTGCAAGCTGCAAGCCAAGGACCTGGAAGAAGCAGGCTTTGCCGAAGTAGTTGAGAGGACCGATGCAACTGATTGATGGGGCCAAGTAATTTCCAGTCATTCAGTCACTTCAGGGTCAATCATAATATTCCATAATATATATTATGCGAATGAAGGATGGAATATGAAAGACGCGGATTTGCGCAGTTTCACTACCCTAAAACAGATCATGGCCGCCCTGCGCACGCCCGTCACCGGCTGCCCCTGGGACCTTGAGCAATCCTTTGAGACCATTGCGCCCTATACCATTGAAGAAGCCTATGAGGTGGCTGATGCCATTCAATCGGGAGACCGCAAGCATCTCTGTGAGGAATTGGGTGACCTGCTGTTGCAGCCTGTCTATCACGCCCAGCTGGCGGCCGAAGAAGGATCGTTCACGCTTGAGGATGTGATTGAAGGCGTGAACCGCAAGATGGTCAACCGTCACCCGCACGTCTTTGGCGACGACAAGGCCCGTTCCGCTGGTGTCGCAAAGGGCTTCTGGGAAGCCAACAAGGCCAAAGAACGCGAGGCCAAAGGCGAAGGACCGAAGCGGACGCTGGACGGGGTGCCCTTGGCCCTGCCCGGTTTAACGCGTGCGCTCAAACTGCAAGCCAAGGCCGCCAAAGTGGGTTTTGACTGGCCACATGTGGACGATGTCTATGACAAACTGGCGGAAGAAATTGCCGAGCTGAAAACGGCACCCGAACAGGGTCGTGCTGAAGAACTGGGTGATCTGTTGTTTGTGCTGGCGAATCTTGCGCGCCATTATGGCGTTGATCCGGAAGCAGCATTGCGCGGTGCGAATGCGAAGTTTGAGCGCAGATTTCAGTTCATTGAGGACCGCCTGCGCGGAAGCGGAAAGATACCAGCGCAGTCCGATTTGGTGGAGATGGATGCGTTGTGGAACGAGTCGAAGGTCCAGGGCCTGTAACGGGCCCTACCCCTTCACTTTCTTTAACGACGTGCCATAAGTGCGCTTCGCCTGTCCGGCACGGTCTTCGTTCATGCGCAGGCGCAGTTTTACGTTTCCGCTTTTCAAGTCGCGGCGTGTCAACACTTCAGCGCGCTCATGGAACCAGGCGAGGCCCTTTCCGTCTTCAGGTTTCAGTGTGACCTCATACTGGTCTGCGGTTCCGCCAAATCGTGCTTCCAACTTTGAAAGCAAAATTTCGATGCCGGAACCCGTGACGGAGGAGACCAGCACACAATCTTCGCGCCGCGTTGCAGCCGCTTCAAGCGACACGCGCTGTTGCGGGTCGAGGAGATCGGCCTTGTTCCAGACTTCAATTAGATGTTCGCGCTTTCCCGCACCCAAACCGAGGTGATCCAGCACCTGCAAAACGTCCTTGGCCTGGGCATCGCTTTCGACGTGATTCATGTCCCGCACATGCAGGATCACATCGGCTTCCAGCACTTCTTCAAGTGTGGCGCGGAACGCTGCAATCAGCGACGTGGGTAAATCCGAGATGAAGCCCACGGTGTCTGACATGATGATCTTGCGGCCATGCGGCAGTGAGATCGTCCGCATGGTGGGATCAAGCGTGGCGAACAGCAAATCCTTGGCCAGCACATTGGCATTGGTCAATTTGTTGAACAGCGTGGATTTGCCGGCGTTGGTGTAACCCACAAGGGCCACAATCGGATAAGGCACACGCGACCTGCCCTTGCGGTGAAGTGCGCGGGTTTTGACAACGTCTTCCAACTGACGCTCAATTTTGGCGATGCGTTCCTGAATCAAACGGCGGTCGGCTTCAATCTGGCTTTCACCAGGGCCGCCGAGGAAGCCAAAGCCACCGCGTTGACGTTCCAAGTGGGTCCAGGAACGGACGAGTCGGCTTTTCTGGTATTGCAGGTGCGCCAGTTCGACTTGCAGCGTGCCTTCCTTGGTCGCGGCGCGCTCGCCAAAGATTTCGAGGATGAGACCCGTGCGATCCAGCACCTTTGCCCCCCATTCGCGCTCCAGATTGCGCTGTTGTATGGGCGACAATTGCGCATTGACGATCACCAGGCCGCATTCGTACTCTTTGACCAGGGCACCGATTTCTTCCACTTTGCCTGAGCCGATCAAAGTCGCAGGTCGCGGCAAGGCCAGTGGTGCGATCAAGCTGTGTTCGACTTTGAGGCCAATCGCTTCTGTCAATGCAATGGCTTCGGCCAAACGGCTTTCCGGCAATCGGTCAGATGCCGATGATGGACCCCTGCCCTTGGCCTGCACGTGCACGACAATAGCGCGTGAAGCATCGGTACCATCGTGGCCTTCGGCTTCACCTTGAAATGTGGCGTTCGACGTCTTGCGGCGTTTGTCGAGCGACGGCAGCCGCTCGCGGTCAATTTCGTTCAAGTGCTGGCACTTTCATCGTCAAACAGGCTGATCGGCCCGCCCGGCATAATGGTTGATATGGCGTGCTTATATACGAGTTGGGACACGCCGTCACGCCGCAACA
>CAXTKL010000004.1:65740-66886 GCA_964244825.1 uncultured Aestuariivirga sp. | reverse complement strand
AGAACAAAAAGGGCGAAACACAGTCTGGAACGCGCACGCGCAAACCCTGAGATCGTCCGTAGACTGATGAAAAGCCCGGCGCTATGCCGGGCTTTTTGTTGGGTGGCGGGCGCTTCGAGGCTCGCAAGGGCTCGCACCTCAGCGTGAGGGACTCATGGTAAACCTACACCCGCTCACCCACCAGATCATACTCCTCGGCATCGACAATTTTCACCTTCACCATGTCGCCGGGCTTCAAATCGATTGCACCAGGAATGAAAACATTGCCATCAATCTCAGGTGCATCCCAGGGCGAGCGGGCGATGGCTTCTTCATTCTCAACGTCAATCTCATCAATCAACACGTTGATTTCACGCCCGATCTTGCCCTGCATCACCTCGGCCGAGATCTGCTGCTGCACTTCCATGAAGCGGTCATAGCGCTCAGCCTTCACTGCGTCGGGTATCTGCGGCAGGCCGAGATCATTGGACACAGCTCCTGATACAGGCTCGTATTTAAAACATCCGGCACGCTCAATCCGGGCCTGCTGCATCCACTCCAGCAGATATTCAAAATCCGCATCGGTCTCACCCGGGAAACCCACAATGAATGTGGAACGGATGGCGATGTCGGGACACATATTGCGCCACTTTGCCAGGCGCTCCAGCACCTTTTCCTGGTTGGCAGGACGGCGCATGGATTTCAAAACGGTCGGAGAGGCGTGTTGAAACGGAATGTCAAGATAGGGTAGAATCTTGCCTTCCGCCATCAGTTCGATCACGTCATCCACATGCGGATAGGGGTAGACATAATGCATGCGCACCCAGGCCCCGAGATCACCCAGCTCCTTGGCCATATCATAGAATTTCGCCTTCACATCGCGGCCCCGGTATTTCGAGGTGGCGTATTTGATGTCGACGCCATAGGCCGACGTGTCCTGGGAAATCACGAGCAGTTCCTTCACACCCGCCTTCACCAGCCGTTCCGCTTCATAGAGAACGGCAGCAGCCGGGCGTGATGCGAGGTCGCCACGAATTGAGGGAATGATGCAGAATGTGCAACGGTTGTTGCAGCCTTCCGAAATTTTCAGATAGGAATAATGCCGTGGCGTCAGGTGCAACCCCTGGGGCGGCACCAGATCCATTTTCGGATCGTGCAACGGCGGCA